>JANNYI010000353.1:0-2573 GCA_031410015.1 Betaproteobacteria bacterium
GCGGCGTGGACCTGTCCGGAAGGACGATATGCCATTGGATGCGGGTAGGACATCCTGCAGCCTTGCGCGTTCGTGACTCGCCTCCGATCAATGCCAACATTTCCTTCGATGCGCACCCTGCCCACTGTGCTGGTCATCGCCATCCTGGTCGCCGGCTGCAGCACGCCGAAGGAACCGGTGCCCGTCACACCCAGGGACGAACTCTCCACAGCACCCGTCGTGCGCCAGGCATTGCCCGCCACGCCAACGCCCGCCGCACCGTCCCCTGCGCCGTCCGCCGCGCCGGCGCCCACGCCCGGTGCACTCGCCTCGGTCACGCTGCCGGCCGGCGCGCAGTACGTATGCGTGGCCGACCGCGGCGGCACGCGCCAGCAGACCACGATCGAATTCGTGCCCAAGGTGGCCGACCTTTGCCGCCGGCATCCGGAAATGGGCCCGTGCCAGTACGAACGGAATCTGTGCCGCAAGAGTGGTGGCCGCGTCTTCGCCGCCAACGGTGTCGAGATCACGATGCAGACCGAAGCCGAATACGACAAGAAGGTGATGCGCGTCCGGTTCCAGGCCAATTAGTGTCGCCAGGCGAAACCTCCGCGCTGACGGTCCTGCGCACCACGTTCGGCTATCCGGCATTCCGCGGGCCCCAGGCGGAAATCGTCGGCCATGTCATTGGCGGCGGCGACGCGCTGGCGCTGATGCCCACGGGTGGCGGCAAGTCGCTGTGCTACCAGATTCCATCGCTGGTGCGGTCCGGCACCGGCATCGTCGTGTCGCCGCTGATCGCGCTGATGCAGGATCAGGTGGCGGCCCTCACACAGGTGGGCGTGCGCGCCACGTTTCTCAACTCCACGCTCGACGCCGCCGCCGCGCGCGCAGTGGAAACGGCGATGGTGCGCGGCGAGCTGGACCTGGTCTATGTCGCGCCCGAGCGGATCACCACCACCCGCTGCCTCGAACTCCTCGACCGCACCAACATCGCGCTCTTCGCGATCGACGAGGCGCACTGCGTTTCGCAATGGGGCCACGACTTCCGGCCGGACTACCTCGGCCTGTCGGTGCTGCACGAGCGCTATCCCGACATTCCGCGCATCGCGCTCACCGCCACGGCCGATCGGGAGACGCGCGCGGAGATCGTCGCGCGGCTCGCCCTGGGCAATGCGCGCATCTTCGTCGCGAGCTTCGACCGTCCCAATATCCGCTACACGATCACGGACAAGGCCGATCCGCGGGCACAGCTCCTGCGCTTCATCGAAGACGAGCACGCCGGCGAAGCGGGCATCGTCTATTGCCTGTCGCGCAGGAAGGTGGACGAGACCGCCGCGTGGCTGCAGGCGCGCGGCGTGCGCGCGCTGCCGTACCACGCCGGCATGGACGCGGCCGCGCGCGCCGACCATCAGGCCCGCCTCGCGCGCGAGGACGGCATCGTCGTCGTGGCCACGATCGCATTCGGCATGGGCATCGACAAGCCGGATGTGCGCTTCGTCGCGCATCTCGACCTGCCCAAGAGCGTCGAAGGCTACTACCAGGAAACCGGCCGCGCGGGCCGCGACGGCGCGCCCGCCGATGCGTGGATGACCTATGGACTGGCGGACGTCGTCCAGCAGAAGCGCCTGATCGACCAGTCTGAAGCCGGCGCCGATTTCAAGCGCGTGGCCTCCGCCAAGCTCGACGCGCTGCTCGGTCTGTGCGAGACCGCGGGCTGCCGGCGTGTGCGCCTGCTCGACTATTTCGACGAGAAGAGCGAGCCGTGCGGCAATTGCGACAACTGCCTCGCCCCGCCTGCCACCTTCGATGCCACGGCCGTGGCGCAAAAAGCGCTGTCCACCATCTATCGCACTGGCCAGCGCTTCGGCGCGCAGCATCTCACCGACGTGCTGCGCGGCGTGGGGAGCGAGCGCGTGCAGCGCTGGGACCATCACCTGCTGTCGGTATTCGGTATCGGTGCCGATACCGACGAGGCCACGTGGCGCATCGTGTTCCGGCAGCTGGTGGCGCTGGGACTCGCGTACGTGGATCACGATGCCCACGGCGGGCTGAAGCTCGCGCCCGCGGCGCGGCCCGTCCTGCGCGGCGAATCCACGGTGGCCATGCGGCGCACCGTGGCCCGTCCCGGTCGCGCGAAGCGGGTTTCGTCCACGATGGCATCCGCGGGCGCGGACGGGCCGCTGCTCGATCGCCTCAAGGCGTGGCGCCTCGGCGAGGCCCGCGCGCAGGGCGTGCCCGCCTACGTGATCCTGCACGACCGCACGCTGACCGAAATCGCCCGCCAGCGCCCGCGCGATGTCGACGGACTCACCGGCATCAGCGGCATCGGCGCGCGCAAGCTCGAGCGCTACGGCGCCGCGCTGATCGAAATCACGGCAGGTTGATTCGATCGCCGCGCGGCTGATGACGTTTGACGATCCCCGTAGGCGAGGCTTCAGCCTCGCACGCATGCGAGGCTGAAGTAACCGTCTTCGCTGTCAAGCTGCCGCGATGAATTGTTTTTGGTCGCGCACCATGGCATTGAGGATGGTGATGATCTTGCGCATGCATGCCACCAGCGCCACCTTCTTCTTTTTGCCGGCAGCCACCAA
>JANNYI010000354.1:0-2994 GCA_031410015.1 Betaproteobacteria bacterium
CCTGTCACGGCTCGGCGCCGGACATCGCGGGCCAGGGCAAGGCCAATCCCGTCGCGACGATCCTCTCCGCCGCGATGATGCTCGACTGGCTCGCCGAGCGCAGCGGGGAGGATGCGCTCGCCGCCGCGGCGCGCCGCATCGAGGAGGCCGTCGATCGCGTGTTCGCGGCGCAGGCCGTCACCCCGTTCGAATTCGGCGGCAAGGACGGCACCGCCGCCATCACCGCCGCGGTGGTCGCGGAACTCTGATGGCGAAGCTCCGCATCGCAGGCATCGGCGCCGGCTACTTCAGCCGCTTCCATCTGGAAGGCTGGCGGTCGATTGCCGAGGCCGACGTGGTCGCGTGGTGCGACTCGGATGCGACGCGCGTCGACGCGATGGCGCGCGAATTCGGCATTCCGCACACGTTCACCGACGCCGCGGCGATGCTCGACGCGATCCAGCCCGATCTCGTCGATGTCGTCACGCCGCCACCGGCGCATGCGGCGCTCGTGGCGCTCGCCCATGCCCGCCGCCTGCCCGTGATCTGCCAAAAGCCACTGGCGCCGTCCTATGCCGAGTCGGTCGCGCTGGCCGAGGCGGCGCAACGCAGTGGCGTGTTGTGCGTCGTGCACGAGAATTTCCGCTTCCAGCCGTGGTACCGCGAGGCGAAGCGCCTGCTTGACGCCGGCATGCTGGGCACGCCCCATGCGGTTGCCTTCCGCCTGCGTCCCGGCGACGGACAGGGAGCTGCCGCCTACCTCGACCGGCAGCCCTATTTCCAGACGATGCCGCGCCTGCTCGTCGTCGAGACGGCGGTGCACTGGATCGACACCTTCCGCTTCCTGCTGGGCGACGTCACGGCCATCACCGCCCGGCTGCGCCGCGTCAATCCCGTGCTCGCGGGCGAGGACGCCGGGTATCTGATCTTCGAGTTCGCGCAGGGTGCCACCGGCCTCTTCGACGGCAACCGGCTGAACGATCATGTCGCGTCCAATCCGCGCCGAACCATGGGCGAGATGTGGCTCGAAGGCACCGCCGGCGTGCTGCGCCTCGACGGCGAGGCGCGCCTGTGGTGGAAGCCGCATCACGGCGACGAACGCGAGCACCTCTACGATGCCGGGCCGGCCACCTTCGGCGGCGGCTGTTGCGGCGCGTTGCAGCAGCACGTCGTGTCGCACCTGTTGCACGCCACGCCGGTCGAGAACACCGCGATTGAATATCTTGCCAACCTCCGGGTGCAGGAGGCCGCCTACACGTCGCATGCCACGGGCGCCCGCGTGGTGCTGCACGGCTACGATCCGCCGCCGGCCGGCGCAGCCTTCGTTCCATGAAACAACGGGCGACCATGTCCCGCCTCATCGTCACCAAGGAGATCACCATGCAACGACGCAACATGTTCCGGATTGCCATCACGGCCGTCGCCGTCGCCGCTCTGTGGGCCGGTACGGCCACCGCGCAGACCGTGCTCAAGTTCAGCCACACCGACCAGCCCGGCGGCGCCCGGCAGAAGGCCGCCGAGCTCTTCGCGCAGAAGGTGGAGGAATACACCCAGGGCCGCTACAAGGTGCAGGTTTTTCCGGCAGGCCAGCTAGCCAACGACCCCAAGGCCGTGGAGCAGCTGCAGCTGGGCGGCATCGACTTCACCGTGACCGGCACCGGCACCTACGCGACGCACATTCCCACGCTCAACCTGACCGCGTTGCCCTTCCTCGTCGAAAGCTATCCGCAGGGCTGGAAGCTCTACGACGAGTCGAAGTGGATGCAGGCGCAATTTGCCAAGGGACCGGAGAAGGGCTTTCGGTTTCTCTCGCCGTTCGAGGCGGGCTTCCGTTCGATGACGACCAAGGATCCGCTCGTCACGCCCGCGGACGCCAAGGGCAAGAAGCTGCGCAGCTTCCCCAACGAGATGATGCGCTGGCAGCTGGATGCAATGGGCTTCAACGTGCAGATCATGCCGCTGCCCGAGGTCTATCTCGCCATCCAGCAGGGCACGGTAAGCGGGCAGGAAAATCCGATCGATACCATCTCCGCCAACAAGTTCTACGAAGTTGCGCCCTATGTCACGCTGACCCAGCATGTCTACAGCCCGATTCCGATGACCATCTCGGAGAAGACGTGGCAGAAGCTTTCGCCGGCGGATCGGGAGGCGGTGCAGAAGGCGTCCAAGGAAGCTTCGGAGTGGAGCCGCAAGGAAGTGAGCAGCAACGACGAGCGCCTGCTGGCCGAAATGACCGCGAAGGGCGCCAAGGTGACCCGGCCCAATCTCGGACCGTGGCGTGATGCCGTGAAGCCCGTCACCGAGCAGGCCAAGGCCAAGTACGGTGCCGACGTCGACGCCATCCTGGCCGACGCCGACGCAATACGCAAAGCCAACCCCGCGAAGTGACGGGATGAACGAGCCCGATCTCTCCGCCGGCGCAGGTCAGCACGCCCGCGTACTCGGCGCAGCGAAAGGCAGGCGGGGTGACATCCTGCCCCCGGCCCCGCCCTCGCCACGCCTGCTGAGTTTCTTTGGCGACGCGGTCGACTGGACCGTCGTTGCCATCGGCGCATTGATGATCGGGCTCGTGTTTCTGAACGTACTGCTTCATGTCGTGCATAAAGACCTGGCGTGGGTCACCGAACTCGCCGAACTGCTCATGGTGTGGGTAACGTTTCTGGGCGGTGCCTGTGCCACCCGGCGGGGCGCGCAGATGACCATCACGGAGTTCATCGACAAGCTCGGTGGGCGCAACCGCGCCGTCGCCGACGCCGCGGTGAACCTGTTCGCATTGGCGGTGCTGGTCTCGCTGGTCTGGTATGGCGTGAACCTGGCCATTACCGGCTGGACCAACGAATTGACGGTGCTCCACCTGCCGATGACGTTCCAGTACCTCGGCATGCCGGTGGGCTGTTTCGCCATGGCGGTGTGGGTCGCCTGGGACCTCGTGCGCATCCTGCGCGGCGAAACCCGCGCGCAACGCTGGGGGGCCTAAAGCGATGCTGGCCGCAATCCTGTTCATGGTGTTTTTCG
>JANNYI010000355.1:0-19417 GCA_031410015.1 Betaproteobacteria bacterium
CTTCGGCGATCGTCGCAAGGCCATGCTCGAAGACATCGCCATCCTCACGGGCGGCACGGTCATCGCTGAAGAACTGGGCCTGAAGCTCGAGAACGCGACGCTGAAGGATCTCGGCCGCGCGAAGAAGATCGAAGTGGGCAAGGAAGACACGACGATCATCGACGGTCACGGCGAAAAGGCCGCGATCGAAGCGCGCGTGAAGAACATCCGCAAGCAGGTCGAGGATGCGACGTCGGACTACGACAAGGAAAAGCTGCAGGAACGCGTGGCCAAGCTGGCCGGCGGCGTTGCAGTGATCAAGGTCGGCGCCGCGACCGAAGTCGAGATGAAGGAAAAGAAGGCGCGGGTCGAGGATGCACTGCATGCGACCCGTGCAGCGGTCGAAGAAGGCATCGTGGCCGGTGGCGGCGTGGCTTACCTGCGCGCCCGTTCCAACCTCAAGGGCCTGAAGGGCGACAACTCGGACCAGGACGCCGGCATCAAGATCGTGCTGCGCGCGCTGGAAGAGCCGTTGCGCCAGATCGTGGCCAATGCCGGTGACGAGCCGTCGGTGGTCGTCAACAAGGTCGTCGAAGGCAAGGGCAACTACGGCTTCAACGCGCAGACCGGCGACTACGGCGATCTGGTCGAGATGGGTGTTGTCGATCCCACCAAGGTCACGCGCTTCGCGCTGCAGAATGCGGCATCGGTGGCTTCGCTGCTGCTGACGACCGAAGCCATGGTGGCCGAACTGCCCAAGGACGACAAGGGCGGTGGCGGTGGCGGCGGTGGTGGCATGGGCGGCATGGGTGGCATGGGCGACATGGACATGTAACCGCATTGCGTCGCGCAGACTTTGCGCGACTTGCTGCAACGACAAAGCCCGGCTTCGTGCCGGGCTTTGTCGTTTTCGGTGGCGCGCTGCGCGCCGATTTGTCCAATGCGGTTATCGCGTGATTGCCATCCATTTCTTGCGACAATGCGCGCGGTAGGTCAACCTTTGCGGCTCATGGCATCCTGCTTCTTCCACGGCGACACCGCATGATGCCCGTGCCCCGTATCAGCGGGCTGCAATGCTCTGCAACGTGCGCGGGTTGGTCGTCGCGAACTCGATCTCGATGCGCAGCCGCTCGATGGGGGCGCTGCGTGCGCCGCGTTTGCGCTGCACGACATAGCCATCGGCGGTTTCCTTCAGGTCCTTGCTGTGGGCGTCGGCAATCGTGATCCATCCGCCGGTCGCATCGCGGCGTCCCTGAATGCGCACCCGCTGCAGTCCGGTGCCGCTCAGGCCCAGCACGAATTCCTCGGCGAGGTGCACGGCGTCGGGCAACCCGGGCGGCGACAGCAGCACCACGCGGCGATTGGAGTCCGGCTGCAGCTGCGCATTCCCATTGCCGGGCGTGAGCCTGCCGCGCTCTGCGACCCAGGTTGCGCTGCCGGCGGAAGGTGATGCCGGAAAGGTCCATGAGGTGGTCGTGCTCGACGACAACGCCGCAGGCGCGCCCGCGCTCGTTGCCGGTGCGCCACCCGGCGTGGCGGCCTGCGCCAGAACATCGCCACGTGGCGATGGCGAGCCGGTCGCATCGGCGTGCGACGAAACCGGCGCTGCGGCGATGACGAGCAGCGTGCAGGCGACGCGTGCCGCCGATCGAAAGCGGGCATTGGGATGGTTCATGATGACCTTTGTGGTTTCGTTGGCGTTCAGTGTTGCCGCTGCCGAGACTTTACCTGTTTCACCAACCTGATTCGACGGGGAGTTCCAAAATGAAGTCTGTCTCGGCATGGACGGTACTGGCGGTGGCCGCAATCCTTTCGGGGTGTCAAAGCACGTCGATCCGCTCGGCCTGGTACGACACGGACTTTGCAGGACCGCCGATGCGCAAGGTCATTGTCGTCACCGGCATAGCCAGCGTCACCGACGCACGCGTGTTCGAGGACGCCTTCGCCGCGAGGCTACGTCTCGCCGGGGTGGAGGGAATAGCCGGCCACACGGTCAACATCGACGACACGAACGCATCGGCCAACACCTTTGTGGCCGCGGTCACCAACACCGGCGCGCAGGGCTTGCTGCTGGTGAGTGTCCTGGATGTGGACACGCGGACCCAGGTGTCCACGACCATGGTGCAGGGTGGCATGGGCTGGGGTCGTGGTCCGTGGGGTGGCGCGACCAGTCGAAGCGTGATGCCGGTCCAGCAGGTCAGGCAGGATACGATCGCCACCGTGGAAGCCAAGCTGTTCGACGTGCAGACGAAGCAGGTGGTCTGGGCGGCGACCACCAGCACGCTCAATCCGCGGTCGATCGCGCGGGAAACCCCGGCCTTTGCCGATCTCATCGTCGACCAGTTGAGCCGCCGGGGCATCATCGCGACGAAGTAGCCTGCCGCGGGAGTGGGCCATGCCACCGATGGTCAATTGCATCGGTGTCTGGGACAATCCACGCAGTAGCGCTTCACCACATTCTGTCTTCCGCATCGATCCATGGTCATTCGCACCGTCAAACTCCTGAAGTGGGCTGTCGTCCTGCTGGGCATTGCGCTCGCCGCCGTGCTGATACTGCGCGCCATCGAGTCGCAGCGCGGTCCGCAACTGCAGTTGTGGCACACCTATGTGCCGCGCGATCTCGACGCGGCGGCGATCGGCGCCGTCGACTGGAACGGCTACGTCGCCGCGGAGAACAGACTTTTCGACGACGTGCGCGCCAACGTCACGCAGAAACTCGACGACGAGGCACGCAATCCGGGCAACCGCTATTTCGAAGGCAGCCCCATCTATCCGGGACGGTTCAAGACCGACTGGAACCGGTCCTATGTGATGGAGCCGGAGGGCGTGCCGATCGGCGCGGTGGTGATGCTGCACGGCCTCACCGACTCGCCGTACAGCCTGCGCCACCTCTCGCGCCTGTATCGCGACCGGGGCTATATCGTCGTCGCACCCCGCCTGCCGGGACACGGCACGGTTCCCAGCGGCCTCACCAACGTGCATTGGGAGGATTGGTCGGCGGCCACGCGTCTGGCCGCGGTCGAAGCGCGCCGCCGCACCGGACCCGGCAAGCCGCTGCACATGATCGGCTTTTCCAATGGCGGCGCGCTGGCGATGAAGTACGCGCTCGATACGCTCGGCGACAAGGCGCTGCCGCCGTTGACCCGCGTGGTGCTGATCTCGCCGATGATCGGTGTGACCAGCCTCGCGCGCTTCGCCGGCATCTTCGGCTGGCCGGCGGTGTTTCCGCCGTTTGCCAAGGCGTCGTGGCTCGGCATCGTGCCCGAGTTCAATCCGTTCAAGTACAACTCGTTCCCCGTGAATGGCGCGCGGCAGTCGTCGCTGGCGGCGCGGGCGCTGCAGCGCGAGATTGCGCAATACGCCGGCGAAGGCAAGCTCGCGGCGCTGCCGCCGGTGCTCACCTTTCAGTCGGTGGTCGATTTCACGGTAAGCACGCAGGCGATCGTGGATGCACTGTATGTCCACCTGCCCGCCAACGGCAGCGAGCTGGTGTTGTTCGATCTCAATCGCTACGCCAAGTTCGGGCCGCTGCTGCGCGCCAGCAACGACACCGTATTGGCGCGCCTGCTGGTCGCGCCCCCGCGCCGTTATCGCACGACGATCGTCACCAATGCCTCCTCCGACACGCGCGAGGTCGTGGCACAGGTGACGGAAGCCGGCGCCACCACCGTGCAGACGCGCCCGCTTGGCCTCGAGTATCCCCAGGATGTGTTTTCGCTGTCGCACCTCGCCCTGCCGTTTCCGTTGACCGACTCGCTGTACGGGCTGCAGCCCGACAGCAGCGACGAGGACTTCGGCGTCCAGCTTGGCGCGATGTCCACGCGCGGCGAGCGCGGGATCCTGATCGTGTCGCTGGATTCGCTGTTCCGGATGTCGTCCAATCCGTTCTATCCCTACCTGCGCGAGCGGGTCGACGAGGGCATCACCGGCGGTGTCAAGGCAGCGGCGCGCGCCACGCCATAGTGGTTCACTGCAGCGTTCCCGGACCGTGCACGGCGGGTTTCGGCTATGCCAATTCAGGATAGGCGTGATAACCGATGTCCGGGTGTTCGGACGCCCGGGATACGGTAGACTTTGGACGGTTTGAGACCGCGCGTGCGTAGCGCGCAATTGCAATTTTCCGTAGACGAGGCTTCAGCCTCGTTTGATGTTGCGCGAGGCTGAAGCCTCGTCTGCGGGGCCGAGTACGCTGCGCGAGGCTGAAGCCTCGCCCACGGGCTTGTAGCGGGCTGTCGCACCTTGGCGGCAGGCATGCATGACCTTCGTTTTTTCGGGCAGGAGCAAAGATCCATGGTCGTCATTTCATCCACGCCATCGCGTCAAGCGCGCATTGCCACCGGTTCCCGCGCGGTTGCGCTCCGCGGCATCGCGGGCACGGCAGCGGCATTGTCGCTGCTGACGCTGCTGTCCGCGTGCAAGCCGGCCGAAGCGCCGCCCGCCGCGGAAGTCCGTCCCGTGCGTGTCGTCACCGTGGAGAAGCGGCCCGCGGGCGAGTCGGTTTCGTTGAGCGGCACCGTGCAGGCCCAGACGGAAGTCAATCTCGCGTTCCGGGTCGATGGCCGCATGGTCACGCGCAACGTCAACGTGGGTGCCAACGTCACGGCGGGCCAGCTGATCGCCACGCTCAATCCCGAGAACGAGGAAAACGGACTTCGCGGCGCGCAGGCGGCGCTGTCGGCGGCCACCGGGCAACAGATCGAAGCGCGCAACAACCTTGAACGCAACCGGCGGCTGCTCGCCGAGAACTTCATTTCGAAGGCCGCCTTCGACCAGATCACCCAGGTCGAGCGCTCGGCGTCGGCCGCGGTGGAGTCGGCGCAGGCCCAGGTCAACATTGCGCAGAACCGGTTGGGCTACACGCGCCTGGTGGCCGACTCGGCGGGTGTCGTCACCGCGGTGGGCGCGGAACCTGGCGAGGTCGTGGGGGCCGGCCGCATGGTCGTGCAGATTGCGCGGCAGGCGGGGCGCGATGCGGTGTTCGATGTGCCGCCGCAATTCAAGGATTTCGCGCCGGCCAATCCGGACATCAAGGTCGCGCTGGCCACCGATCCCAAGGTGACGGCCGCCGGGCGCGTGCGCGAAGTGTCGCCGCGCGCCGATCCGGCCACGGGCACGTTCCGCGTGCGCGTCGGCCTCACGGATGCGCCCGCCGCGATGCGGCTGGGCACCACCGTCACCGGACGGATGGCCGTCGGCAGCACCGAGGGCATCGAGATTCCGGCGTCGGCGCTGTCCCGCGCCGACAACCGGACATCGGTATGGGTCGTCGATCCGAAGACGCAAACGGTGGCAACCCGCGTGATCGAAGTGCTGCGCTTCGACCCCAGCAAGGTGCTGGTGGGCAAGGGGCTGCAAGCTGGTGACATCGTGGTCACCGCCGGCATCCAGGCTCTGCGGCCGGGTCAAAAGGTCCGCCTGCTGAAGGCCCAGTCGTGATCGGTCCCAATCTTTCCGAGTGGTCGATCAATCGACGCTCGCTGGTCGTTTTCCTGATGATCATTGCGGTGCTGGCCGGGGCGTTTTCGTTCCTCAAACTGGGGCGCGCGGAAGACCCGGCCTTCACGTTCCGCACGATGGTGGTGGGCGCGCGCTGGCCCGGCGCGTCGATCGAGGATACGCTGCTGCAGGTCACTGAGCGTCTGGAGCGCAAGCTGCAGGAAACACACCACCTCAACAACATCCGTAGTTTCACCACGGCTGGCCAGACCACCATCTTCGTCGACCTCAAGGGGTCCACCCCACCCGCCTCGGTGCCGGATGTGTGGTACCAGGTGCGCAAGAACATCGGCGACATCCGCGGCACGTTGCCGGCGGGCGTGATCGGCCCGGGCTTCAACGACGACTTCGGCGACACCTACGGGATCATCTACGGCTTTGTGGCCGATGGCTTCAACCAGCGCGAACTGCGCGACTATGTCGAGGAGATCCGCTCGAAGCTCCTGCTGGTGCCCGATGTGTCCAAGATCGAGATCATGGGCGCGCAGGACGAACAGATCTTCATCGAGTTCTCCACCGAGCGGATGGCCGGACTGGGACTCAACTTCCAGGCGGTGTTGGCATCGCTGCAGGCGCAGAACCTCGTGCGTCCCTCGGGCGTCATCCAGACCGGCGACGAGCGGGTATCGCTGCGGGTGTCCGGCTCCTTCGATTCCGAGCGCGATATCGCCAATGTCAATTTCCTGGCCGGCGACCGCTTGTTGCGCCTGGGCGATATCGCCGAGGTTCGCCGCGGCTTCGTCGATCCGCCGCAGCCGCTGTTCCGCGTGAACGGGCAGCGTGCCATCGGCATGGCCATCGCCATGCGCGAGTCCGGCGACATCCTGGCGAAGGGCAAGAACCTCAGTAAGGCGATGACGGCGGCCGTCGCCGACCTGCCTCTCGGCATCGAGCCGATCCTGGTGGCCGACCAGGCCGTCACGGTGGACGTAGCCATCAACGACTTCACCACGTCGCTGTGGCAGGCTATTCTGATCATCATTGCGGCCAGCTTCGTCAGCCTCGGCGCGCGACCCGGCGCGGTGGTAGCGTTGTCGATCCCGCTTACGCTCGCGATCGTGTTTTCGATCATGGACATGATCGGCACCGATCTGCAGCGCATTTCGCTGGGGGCGCTGATCATCGCGCTCACCTTGCTGGTTGACGATGCGATGACCACCGTCGATGCGATGATCCGGCGGTTGGCTGCCGGTGACAGCAAAGCGGATGCGGCCACCTTCGCCTACCGCACGCTGGCCGCACCCATGCTGATCGGTACGCTGGTCACCATCGCCGGCTTCGTGCCCATCGGCTTCGCCGCCAGCTCCGCCGGCGAATACACGTTCTCGATCTTTTCGGTGGTCGGCATATCGCTGCTCGTGTCATGGCTGGTGGCGGTGATCTTCGCGCCGCTGATGGGCATCGCCATCCTCAAGGCACCCAAACAGCAGGCTGACGAGAAGCCCAGCCGCCTGATCACGATGTTCACGTCGTTCCTGTCGCTGGCCATCCGCCTCAAGTGGATCACGATCGGGTTCACGCTGGCGGCGTTCGTCGTCGCGATCTTTGCGCTTCGCTTCGTGCCGGCGCAGTTCTTCCCGGCATCGGACCGGCCGGACCTCACGGTCGACCTGACGCTGCCGCAGAATTCGTCGATCTTTGCGACCGAATCCGCCGTCGAACGACTCGAGGCATCGTTGAAGGGCGACAAGGACGTCGACCACTTCAGCTCGTACGTCGGGCGCGGCGCCATCCGTTTCATCCTCACGCTGAACGTGCAGCTCGCCAATCCCTTCTTTGCGCAATTGGTGATCGTGGCGAAGGATGTCGAGGCGCGCGACCGACTGCAGTTGAAGCTGGAGAAGCTGCTGGCCGAAGAGTTCCCCAACATCGTGGCGCGGGTGTCCCCGCTGGAGCTCGGCCCGCCGGTGGGCTGGCCGATCCAGTACCGCGTAAGCGGCCCGGACAACGATGAAGTACGCCGCATTGCGCTGGAGGTCGCCAAGGTCACGGGTGCGGATGCACGGGTGCGGCATGTCCATTTCGATTGGATGGAACCGGCGCGGCAGTTGAAGATCCGTATCGACCAGGACCAGGCACGCCAGCTCGGCTTGAGCTCGCAGGCCATTTCCAGCGTCCTCAATGCCGCTGTGACGGGCACCGGGGTGACCCAGGTGCGCGATGGTATTTATCTCATTGATGTCATCGCGCGTGCCACCGACGACCAGCGTGTTTCCTTCGCCAACCTGCGCACGCTGCAGGTGCCGCTGCCCAATGGCCGGATGGTGTCGCTGTCCCAGTTCGCCACCTTCGAGGAGGCGCAGGAGTTCCCGATGATCTGGCGCCGCAATCGCGTGCCCACGCTCACGGTGCGGGCCGACGTCCGGCTGGGGATCCTGCCGGAAAGTGTAGTCACCGACATCGCCCCCGGGATCGAGCAGCTGAACAAGACGCTGCCCCAGGGATATCGCATTGAAACCGGAGGCATCGCGGAGGAGAGCGCCGTGTCGCGCGACTCGGTGATTGCGGTCGTGCCGGTGATGTTGCTCATCATGCTGACCGTGCTGATGGTACAGCTGGTGAGTTTCCGGCGCCTCGCGATGGTGATTGCGCTGCTGCCGTTGGGCTTGATCGGCGTGGTCGCAGCTCTGCTGGCATCGGGCCGGCCATTGGGATTCGTCGCCATCCTCGGTATTCTGGCGCTGCTGGGCATGATCGCCAAGAACGCGGTCATCCTCATCGACTCGATCGAAGGTGAACGCAAGGAAGGCAAGAGCGTGCGCGATGCCGTGTTCAGCGCCAGCGGCTCCCGTCTGCGGCCGATGATGCTGACCGCGGTCTCGACCGTGCTCGGACTGATTCCGATCGCGCCCACGGTGTTCTGGGGGCCGATGGCCTTCGCGATCATGGGGGGGCTGATGGTGGCGACGTTGCTGACGCTGATCTTCCTGCCTACGGTGTATGTCGCCGTGTTCGGCAAGGAGGATGCGCTGCGTCCCGCGCCGAGCGCGGTTGCGCCGGCCTCCTCGACATCGGCGTGAGCGGATAAGCCGACAGCGCGGGACCGATCCTCCGGCATCGCCTTCGAACATGAACACGCACACCAGCAATGCCGGTCCTGCGTTGGCGCCCGGCGTCGGGCGCATCGATATCCATGTCGGCGAATTGCGGCAGTTGTATAACGCGATGGATCCGGCGCCCTTTCGCGAACGCGATCTCGACCCCAAGGCCGAGGAATACATCGTGGACTGGGCCCGCGAATTTCGTGCTGACCAGCCACTTGCCCTGTCCGTGCACCTGGGTGCGCAGGCCGCCACGCCCGAAGACACTGCAGCGCTGCAGCAGGCGGTGCGGGAGTATTTTGCCGAGCAGGCCAGGACGGCGCGTACGCGGCTGCAGCGCCTCTTCCGCATGGGCCGCATCACGCTGTTGATCGGCGTGCTGTTTGTCGGCGCCGCCAACGTGCTTGGTGATCTCGTGATCGGTGCGATCGGTCGTTACGACTTTGGCAAGGTGCTGAAGGATAGTTTCGCCATCGGCAGCTGGGTAGCGCTGTGGCGGCCGCTGGAGATTTTCCTGTATGACTGGTGGCCGATCCGCGATGAGGCGCGCCTCTACGACCGCCTCAGCGCCATGGACGTGCGCGTGTTCGACGCGACCGCCGTCGCAAGGTCCGCATGATGCGCGCCGCCATCCCGCGTTGGCTTGGCTTCTTCGTCTTCTGGCTGGTGCTGTCGCTGGGCGCGCCCGGCGGGTTGCCGTTTGGCGTCGTAGCCGCCACGGCGGCAACCTGGCTCAGCCTGCGGTTGGTGCCGGCCGATGGCTACGACATTCGCTGGGGCGCGCTGTTGCGGTTTCTTCCGCACTTCCTGTGGCAGTCCGTCGTCGCCGGTCTGGATGTCGCACGGCGGGCCTTCGATCCGCGCATGCCCTTGCGCCCCGGATTCATCGTCTACCCGATCGGCTTTCGCAGCAGTACTGCGCGCAACACCTTCACCACCATCACCAGCCTGTTGCCGGGCACGGTGCCGTGTGGCGTCGGGAATGGCGCACTGGTCTATCACTGTCTCGATATCGGCCAACCGGTGGCGGCGCAACTTGCGGCCGAGGAACAGCGCCTCGCCGCTTTCATCAATGAGGCACCCCATGCCTGACCTGCTGCTGCTCGCGGCCGCCATCATTTTGGTCATCGTGGCGCTGGGATTGATGCGCGTGCTGTGGGGGCCGGCCGATGTGGATCGGATGATGGCCGCGCAGCTGCTGGGCACCGGTGGCATGGCGGTGCTGCTGCTGGTCGGTGCGGCGGAGGGGATTGCCGCGACGGTCGATGTAGCGCTGACGATGGGCTTGCTGGCCGCGTTTGCGTCGATCGCCTTCGTGAAGAAGGGCGCCGCCGGCGCGGCCCGCGAACCCGGCAGCACGACCGAGCCGCCCGCATGATCAGCGCCCTCGATGTGTTCACGCTCGTCTTCGTGGCTGGCGGTGCCATTTTCTTCCTGGCGGGCACGGTGGGACTGCTGCGCTTTCCGGACACGCTGACGCGCCTGCATGCGCTCACCAAGGCCGACAACCTCGGGCTGGGCTTGATCGTGATCGGCCTGTTGCCGCGCGTCGACAGCGTCACGGCGGGTATCAAGCTGGTCTGCATCTGGGCGCTGGTGCTTTTCGCCAGCGCCTTGGTGTCGCAACTGATCGGGCGCGCGGCCCGGCGCGAGGAACTCGACCAATGAACGTGCTGCCATGGGCGGGCGCGCTGGTGGCCGTGCTGCTGCTCGCCCTGGCCCTGTGGGTCATCGTCGTGCGCAGCACGTTTGCCGCCGTCGTCGGTTTCGTCGCCTACGGCATCATCCTCTCGCTGGTATGGATGCTTCTGCACGCACCCGACATCGCGCTCACCGAGGTGGCCATCGGCAGCGGCCTCACCGGCGTGTTGCTGCTGGGCGCAGGTTCGCGCCTGCGCGGCACCGAAGGCAACGAGAACGCGCATGCGCCGGGCGCCGTGGTGCGCGTTGTGGCGGCGCTGCTGTGTGCCGCCGTGACGGTGGGCCTTGGCCTCGCCGTGTTGCTGCTGCCCGAACCCGCGCCCTCGCTGGCGCCGCTGGTGGCGGCCAACCTGTACCGCACTGAACTCGGCAATCCGGTCACCGCGGTGCTGATCGCGTTCCGCGCCACCGACACGATGCTCGAGGTGGTGGTGTTGCTGCTGGCGCTGGTCGGCGCGTGGTCGCTGGCGCCCGATCGGGTATGGGGTGGCTATCCGGGATTGCGGCACCACGCCGACCCCAACGGCATGCTGGTCTACGCGGCACGGCGGTTGCCGCCGCTCGGAATCGTCGTGGCGCTCTACCTCTTCTATGCGGGGTCCAATAGCCCAGGGGGCGAATTCCAGTCGGCGACCGTGCTGGCCGCGATGTGGCTGCTGGCGATGCTGGCCGGCGTGACGCATGCGCCGCCTACCGCAGCGCTTCGCGTACGGGCGCTGCTGGTGATGGGATCAACCGTGTTTCTTGTGGTGGGCATCGTCGGCATGTTTACCGCGGGCGCCTTTCTGGCTTACCCCGCAGGCTGGGCGAAGGTTTTCATTCTCGCGATCGAGGTGCCGGTGACGCTGTCGATTGCCGTGGCGCTGGGCATGCTGATGGCAGGCGCACCCGAGCGGCCGGTGCAAGCATGACGGAAACGACGCTGCTCGGATTGTGCGCGGCTGTGCTGGTGGGCCTCGGACTCTTCGGGCTCATCGTCAACCCGCAGCCACTGCGCAAGGTTCTCGCTTTTAACGTGCTGGGCGGCGGCGTGTTCATGCTATTCGGTGTCGTCGCGCGGCGCGGCGCGGCCATGGGCTTCGGCGGCGACCCGGTGCCGCAGGGCCTCGTGATCACCGGTCTTGTCGTATCCTTCGCGGCCACCGCACTGGCGGTCGCGCTGATCCTGCGCCTGCACGCCGTTGCGGGCACGGCAAGTTTGCGGGCGGATGCGCTCGATGCGACGACCGCGCCCCCCACTGCCGCTGCCGATGATGCAGCCGCTGTGCAGCGGCTCACCTGATGGTGTCCCTGTTTGCCGTCGCAGATGCCGTGACGCCGGGCGGCACGCTGCTGGTGCTGTCCCTGCTCGTGCCGGTGGCAGGCATTCTTGCCGCGATGCTGGCGGGTGGACGGCACGTTGCGCGCGTCGTCGCGGTCGTCGTCGTCATCGGCTTGGCGGTGGCTGTGGCCATCGGCTGGCAGATGCTGCAGTCGGGCAGCGAGCTCGTCTATTGGCTGGGCGGTTGGGCGCCACCGCTTGGCGTTGGCTTGCGTGCGGATGGACTGTCGGCCGTGATGATGTTGATCACGGCGGTGGTCGTCGGGGGCATCGCGATCTACGCCCGCGCCGAATTCCGCACGCCGCCGGGCGTCACCGAGGCGCGCGCGCCCTACGTGTTCTGGATCATGCTGCTCGGCATCTGGTGCGGCCTCAACGCGGTGTTCGTGTCGGCGGATCTCTTCACGCTCTACGTGGCACTCGAGCTCCTCACGTTCAGCGCGATGCCGCTGGTGTGCCTCGATGGCCGGGCCGAGACGCTGCAGGCCGCGCTGCGCTACATGATCTTTGCCTTGATGGGTTCCGTGCTCTATCTGCTGGGCGCCGTGCTGATCTATGGCGCCTATGGCACGCTCGACATCGCGCAATTGGGACAGGTGACGCAAGCGGATGCGGCGACGGTGGCCGCCTGCGTGTTGATGACGATCGGTCTCCTGGCCAAGACCGCGTTGTTTCCGCTGCACCTGTGGCTGCCGCCCGCGCACGCCGGGGCACCGCCGGCCGCCAGCGCCGTGCTCTCGGCGCTGGTGGTCAAGGGATCGTTCTTCATCGTGGTGCGCATCTGGTTCGACGCGATGCCGGGCGTGCCCGGCCTCGGCGCCGCGCAGCTGCTGGCCGCGATGGGTGCGGCGGCGATCCTCTTCGGCAGCGTGATTGCGCTGCGCCAGCAGCGGCTCAAATTGCTGATCGCCTATTCGACGCTCGCGCAGATCGGATATCTCTTCATCATGTTTCCGCTGGCCTTCGACCCTGCGGTGGGCGAATTCGTGCGCGGTGATGCGCTGACGGGCGGCATGCTGCAGGCCATGTCCCACGCCACCGCCAAGGCGGCGATGTTCATGGCCGCCGGCTTGATCTATGCCACGCTGGGTCACGATCGCATCGGTGAGATGGCCGGTGTGGCGCGCGTCGTGCCGATCACGGTGCTGGCATTCGCCGTGGGCGGCATTGCGCTGATGGGCATCGTGCCCAGCGGGGCCTACCTCGCCAAGAAGCTGCTGCTGGGCGCTGCAGATGGCAGTGGCCAGTGGTGGTGGTCGCTGGTGCTCGAAGCCGGAGGCTTCCTCACCGCCAGCTACGTGGTGCTGGTGATCGCGCAGGCGCTGGCCAAGCCCGCGGCGCCCATCGTGCCGCGCGTGCGCGTGGCGCGGTCGCAGGAGTGGGCGGCGCTGGCGCTGGCGGTGTGCTCGCTGCTGTTGTCTTTGGCCGTGCTGGGGCCGGTGCCCGCGAGTCTCATTTCCAATCCGCTGGCGCCGAAGGAACTGCTGGCGTCGGCGATTGCGATCATCGGTGGCGCGCTGCTGGTGCTGGCGTACAGCCGCGAGCTGCCTCGCTTCGCGATCGTCGACCGGATCGCCGGCTTGCTGCGGCCGTTGCGCGGTGCGCTGGGCGCGCTCGCCAACGGCTTCGTGCGGATCGATGACGCGGCGCGGCAATGGTCGATCGCGGGGCTCTCCATGCTGGTATTGACCTTGCTGTTCGGTGCGGCGATGGTCTTGCAGCGCTAGCGACCGCCCTGTACATCGTCGCGCTGGGAAGCTGTCGCGTGGCTGATGTTCCACCCTGCAGGGGCGGTCCAAACATTCCTGATGTAGGCGAGGCTTCAGCCTCGCGCGCGCGGCTGAAGCCTCGCCTACAGGTCGGCGACTGGTTTTAAGGTTTTCGCAGTTTCGAACCGTGCAATGAAAACGGCACCGCGTGATGGCGGTGCCGTCGGTGCGGGTTGATTACAGCGTCAGGCCGCGTTGGCGCGCTCAATCAGGAACTGCGCCAGCAACGGCAGCGGCCGTCCCGTCGCACCCTTGGCGTCGCCGCCCAAGGACGACGTACCGGCGATGTCCAGATGCGCCCATTTGTACTTCTTGGCGTACTTCGACAGAAACAGCGCCGCCGTGATGCTGCCGGCCGGCGCGCCGCCGAGATTGCTCATGTCGGCGAAGTTGCTCTTCAACTGGGACATGTACTCCTCCCACAGCGGCATCTGCCACGCGCGGTCGCCGGCATCGATGCCGCACTGGAGGAGCTCGGCGGCCAGCGCGTCGTCGTTGGCGTACAGCCCGCTGGCGTGCGCGCCCAGCGCAACGACGCAGGCACCCGTGAGCGTTGCCACGTCGACCACGCAGGCCGGATCGAAGCGCTCGGCGTAGGTGAGGGCATCGTTGAGTATCAGGCGGCCCTCGGCGTCGGTGTTGAGGATCTCCACCGTGAGGCCCGACATCGACTTGACCACGTCGCCGGGTCGGCTGGCGTTGCCGCCGGGCATGTTTTCGACGGCCGGCACGAGGCCGATGACATTGAGCGGCAACTTGAGGCGCGCCAGCGTCTTGAACACGCCGATCACCGTGCCCGCGCCGCACATGTCGTACTTCATCTCATCCAGCAGTGCGCCGGGTTTGAGCGAAATGCCGCCGGTGTCGAACGTGACGCCCTTGCCGACCAGCACGATGGGCTTGTCGCCCTTCTTGCCGCCGTCGTATTTCATGATGATGAACTTGCACGGCGAGTACGAGGCACGGCCCACCGACAGCAGCGAGCCCATGCCGAGTTTTTCCATATCGGCGCGCTCGAGCACCTCGACCTTGAACTTGAATTCCTTGCCCATTGCCTTGGCCGTCGAGGCGAGGTAGCCGGGATTGCAGACGTTGCCGCCGAGGTTGCCGAGGTCCTTGGTCAGCGCCATGCCTTCGGCGATGGCCACGCCGTTCTTCGCCGCGGCTTCAAGCGCCTTGTCGACCTTGCCGGGCACCAGCAGCGTGACCTTTTTAACGCCGCGCACCTTGGTGCTTTTCTTCTGGCGCGGAACGTCGAACTTGTACGCAGCGTCGGCGATCACGCGCGCCGTGAGCTGGACCCGTGAGGCCAGCGAACGGCCGGCCAGCACGCCGTCGGCCAGGCACACGACCGCGTCAGCGGCGTTCGACGAAGCCAGCACTCGCGCACCGCCGACCAGCCCTTCGCGCAATGTTCGGTCGTCAAGTTCGTCACGCTTGCCGAGGCTCACCAGCAACACGCGGTCCGCAGCCACGCCCGGCAGATCGTGCAGCATCAGCGTCGCGCCTGCCTTCTCCTCGAGGTCGCCGCGCTTCAGCTTGGTGGCGATCCTGCCACCCGAAGCCTCGTCAACGGCCTTGGCGGCACCGGTGAGCGCACCGTCGACGAAAACGCCGAAGGCAAGAATGCCGGTCTTGATCTTGACCGGCGAGCCGGAGGTGACGGAGATATCCATGGAGTAAACCTCGAGAAAAATGGCAATGCGGATGATGGAGTGAACGCCAGGGCATCGGGCCCGGCGTCCTCAGGCAATCAGAACTTCCAGAAAATGGGCACGTAGAAGACCGCCATGATGAAGAACCAGATCATGCACGGCAGGCCGAGTTTCCAGTAGTCGCTGAACTTGTAGCCGGCCGGCCCCATCACCATCAGGTTGACGGGGGTTGCCACGGGCGTGAGGAACGATGCGGCCGCGGCGACGCAGACGCTCATCAGCACGGGCCGCGGCGAGATGCCGATTTCGATGGCGGCGGCCACCGCAATCGGGATGATGATGAGCGCGGTGGCCGTGTTGCTGATCAGTTGGCCGAGGACGGCGGTGAGAATGAACAGCCCGGCCAGCAGAGCATAGGGGCCGGCGTCGCCGACCAGGACGACGAGCTTGTCGGCCATCATCTGCGCCGCGCCCGTTTCCGCCATCGCCGCGGACAGCGGCGTCATGGCGCCGACGAGGATCACTGTGGTCCAGTTGATCGAACGGTAGGCCTGGTCCACCGACATCACGCGCAGCAGCACCATCAGGAACGCAGCGACGACACCGGCGATCACTGCAGGTACCAAACCGGTTGCCAGCGCGACCACCATCCCGATCAGGATGCCGATCGCCACCTTGGCGCCATTGCCCATGGGCACCGCCTGCCGGCGCACGAGGTCGGGCGAATTCACCACCAGCACCTGCGGATCGGCAAGGCGCTTATCCAGCGCGGACCACGTACCTTGCAGCAGCATCGTATCGCCGGCCTCAAGCGTTGCGGAGACGTCAAGGTCTTCACCACGGCGTTGCACGGCCAGCACGATCAGGTCGCCGCTGGGCGTGACCATGCCGGGAAACATTTTTTGTCCCACCAGCTCCGAGCGCGGCGGGATCACCACTTCGGCGAGGCCGGAGGTCTTGTTGAACAGGAGGTCGGTGGCCCCACCTTCGGCGTCACCCTGCGCCAGTCCGAGATGCTTCTCGTTGGACAGATTGGCGGCAACGTCGGCATCGCCGCGTACCAGCAGCATGTCGCCCTCGGCCAGCGCCTTGCCGGTCAGCGGGCGACCCGTGGCGCCGGCCTGCAGCCCGATGAGACTCACGCCCGGATAGGCAGCAAGATCGACGGCGTCGGGCATCAATCCGATGAAGGGCGAGGTAGCGCGCACACGCATCTGGAACACGCCGCTGACGAGCCGGTATTGCTCGACCAGCGTGCGTGCGTGCTTGCTCAAGTCAGCGGGCATGGACTCGCCGGCCCTGTTGGGCAGCAGATACTGGCCCAGCACCACCAGGATCACGATTGTCCCCAGCAGCAGCGGGACGCCCACGATCGAAAACTCGAAGAAGCCGAAACTGCCGGTGCCGGCATTGAGCGCCGCTTCGGACACCAGCACGTTGACCGGCGACCCGGTCAGCGCGACGATCGATCCGGCGTGCGCGGCGAACACCATCGGCATCAGCAGTTGCGACGGCTTGCGCTTCAGCCGTACGGCCATCACGACGACGACGGGCAGGAGCGCCGCGACGGCGCCGTTGAGGCTGATCAGCGCGGTCAATCCGGCGCAAAGCAGCATGATCAGCACCAGCTGCCGCACGCGGCTTTCGCCCGACTTGGCGATCAGCAGCTGCCCGGCCCACGCGGTGACGCCCGTGATCTCGAGTCCCGCGCTCACCACGAACAGCGATGCGATGAAGATGGTGGACGCGTCGCCCAGCCCGCCCAGTGCCTGCCCGAGGTTCAGAATGCCGGTGAAGTAGAGCGCCAGCGCGGTGCCCAGTGCCACCAGCACCACCGGGATCTTCTCCGTCACGAACAGCACGATGACGACGGCGAGAATCGCGAACAGGATGTGGATATCAGTCAAGATGGGCACCTATGCTGGACGGTGATGCATGCGGCGAGCGCCCCGGGCGGGGGCGCGCAGGCCGGACTGCATGATATCAACTTGGCGGATGGCTTGGGCGCTGCCTGCAAACCGTCAAACCCGCTATTGCACCGACAATCGCTTATCGCGTGATAACACAAAAACCTGACGCACGCGACTGATCGGAAAGTCGGTCCGGCGCTATTGCGGGCGCGGGGAAATTGCAACAATATGGCGCGCCGCATCCAATGCTCAGGGCCCGCCCGCGAACCGGCATGCAGCCAGCGCAGCGCGAGGTCGGTCAAGCGTCGTGGTGAACGGGCCGCCTTCGCGCGCGCCGAACTCTGCCAATGATTTTCTGCTGTCGATGCATGCGAAAGGATCGATCCCATGGCCACCGCAACCCCTGTCGCGACGCACCAGAAGACATTCATGGAGAAGGCGCTCGACGTCGTCGAGATCGTCGGCAACCGCGTGCCGCACCCGGCGGTGATCTTCGTCATCCTGATCGGCATCGTGATCGTGCTCTCGCAGCTCCTGTACATGGCGGGGGCCAGCGTTTCGTACGAGGTGATCAATCCCGATACGCACAAGCTGGAGAAGGTGACCACCGCGGCGCGCAGCCTGCTCACAGGTGAGGGCATCCGCTTCATGTTCACCGGCGTCGTGCAGAACTTCATGAACTTCCAGGCGGTGGGTGTGATCATCGTCGCCATGGTCGGCGTGGGCGTGGCCGAAGAGGCGGGCCTCGTCAGCGCACTGATCAGGAAGCTCGTGATCATCGCTCCGCCATGGGCACTGACCTACATCCTCGCTGCCGTCGGCATCATGTCCAGCATCGCGGCCGACGCCGGCTACCTGGTGCTGATTCCGCTGGCCGCGGCGGCGTTCCTCTCCGTGGGGCGCCATCCGTTGGCGGGCCTGGCCCTGGCCTTTGCGGCTGTGGCCTCCGTGTTCCTGGTCAACATCTTCATCGTGCCGGTCGACGGCATCCTGGTGGGTATCACCAACGACGCCATCCACATCGTCGACCCCAGCAAGAACATCGGGCTCGCCTCCAACTTCTGGTTTTCGACGGTCTCGATGCTGGTGATGACCGTCGTCGTTGCGCTGATCACCGACAGGATCGTCGAGCCGCGGCTCGGCAAGTACACGGGTGACTATGTAGAGCCCTCCACCGGCATGTCGGACGCCGACGCACGCGGCCTCAAGTTTGCGTTCTGGGGCTTTATCGCGGTGGTCATCTTCATCGGCCTCCTCGTCGGGCCGGCCAACGCACCGCTGCGCAACCCGGAAACGGGCTCCATCATCGGCAACTCGCCGTTCATGAACAGCCTGATCGTCACCATCGCGATCACGTTCTTTTCCACCGGCCTGGCGTTCGGCATCGGTGCCGGCACCATCAAGAACACCAACGACATCGTGAACGCGATGATCAAGGCCATCCAGAGTCTCGCGGGCCTGATCTTCCTGCTGCTGATCATCAGCCAGTTCCTCGCGTACTTCAACTACACCAACATGTCGACGCTGGCCGCGTTGTCGCTGGCAGACCTCCTGCAGCGCGCCAATCTCGACGCGTTGTGGCTGCTGCTGGGCTTCGTCGTCGTCGTGTTCATCCTCGACCTCATCCTTTCCGGCGCCGTGCCTAAGTGGGCGCTGTTCGCGCCCGTATTCGTGCCGCTGCTGATGCGGTTGAACGTGCCGCCGGATGCGGTGCTGGCCGCCTACCGCGTCGGCGATTCACCGATGAACGCGATCACGCCGCTCAACGCCTATTTCGCGATGATCGTGGTGTTCTGCCAGCGCTATGTGAAAGATGCCGGGGTGGGCACCGTGGTGGCGCTGATGCTGCCCTATGTAGTGATCATCGGCGGCGTGTGGCTGGTGCTGCTGGCGGCGTGGCAACTGTCCGGCCTGCCGTGGGGCTTCGGCTGATCGGCGCGTCGCGGCAAGCGGGGGAGAGGCCATGACCACCGACGCGCCCGCGCCCGATACCAGCGTCCTGCTGGAGTTCATGTACCGGCTGGGGCAGGCGCATCTCGCTTGCGGCGAGCAGACGGCGCAGGTGGAGCTGCTGCTGCGGCGGATGGCCTCGGCATACGGCATGCGCCGGTCGCGTGTCGTCGTGTTTCCCACCGCGGTGTTCATCACGCTGCACGACGGTACCGGTGAGCGGGTCACGCTGGCCGAGGGGCCCACCAATTCACTGCGGCTCGACCAGATCGCCGCTGTCTATGCGTTGGGCGATGCCGCCGAGCGCGGCGAAGTCGAGCCGGCCGCGGGCATCGAGCGGCTGGGTGAAATCCAGCGCAAGAAGCCGCGCTTCGGCGCATGGGGCATGGTGATCGGCCACGCAATATTGGCCGTCGGCCTCGCCATGATCCTCACGTCGTCGCTCGCGGACCTGGCGGCGGCCGGGGTCCTGGGCGCGATCGTCGGCTTGATCAAGATCGCGAACCAGCATCTCCCGGTGCTGGCCGTGCCGACGCCGGTATTCTCGGCCGCGATCGTGTCCGCATTGGTGTTTTTCGCCGTGAAGTACGGCTTC
>JANNYI010000356.1:0-4763 GCA_031410015.1 Betaproteobacteria bacterium
CTATGTCGCGAAGGCGACGGCAATCGCCAGCGGCGGGGCCGGGCGGCTCTATCGCGCCACGACCAATGCGGTCATCTGCGAGGGCATCGGCACCGCCATCGCGCTCGAGACCGGCGTGGCCACGCTCGGCAACATGGAGGCCATCCAGTTCCATCCCACCACGATCTTTCCCGCCGGCATCCTCGTCACGGAAGGGTGCCGCGGCGACGGCGGCCTGCTGCGCGACGTCGACGGCAAGCGCTTCATGCCCGACTACGAGCCGGAGAAGAAGGAACTCGCGTCGCGCGACGTCGTGTCCCGCCGCATGGAGGAACACATCCACAGCGGCAAGGGGGTCAAGTCACGCTTCGGCGAACACCTGTGGCTCGACATCACGCTGCTGGGCGCGGCCCATATCGACCGCAACCTGCGGGAAGTGAAGGACATCTGCCGCTACTTCCTCGGCATCGACCCGGTCAAGGACTGGATCCCGGTCCGTCCCTCGCAGCATTACACGATGGGGGGGGTGCGCACCGACCACACCGGCGAGAGCCCGACGCTGCGGGGACTTTTTGCCGCCGGCGAGGCCGCGTGCTGGGACATGCACGGCTTCAACCGGCTCGGCGGCAATTCGGTCGCCGAAACGGTGGTCGCGGGCATGATCGTCGGCGAGTTCATCGGCGACTTCTGCGATCGGCCGGAAAACAATGTCCCACTTTCCACGGCCCTGATCGGCGAGTGCCTGCGCCAGGAGCAGGCGAAGATCGATGCGCTCATCGATGGCGGCGGCACGGAGGAGGCCAACGCCATCCGCGGCGCGATGCAGGACCTGATGACGGCCAAGGTCGGCATTTTTCGCACGGGCGAGGATCTTGCGGCGGCGGTGGACGGGTTGCAGGCGCTGCTGCGACGCAGCCGCAACATCGGGTTGCGCTACCGCGCCCGCGGCGCCAATCCGGAACTCGTGGCTGCCTACCGGGTGCAGAAGATGCTGAAGCTGGCGTTGTGCGTTGCCTACGGCGCGCTCCTCCGCACCGAGAGCCGTGGCGCGCACTTCCGGCAGGATTTTCCCCGCCGCAACGACGAGCAATGGCTGAAGCGCACGCTGGCGACGTGGCCGGGAGCCGATGCCACGCTGCCGACGCTGGTGTGGGAAGCCATCGACGTCACCAGGATGGAACTGCCGCCGGGGTGGCGCGGGTATGGCACGAAGGACTACGTCGACCATCCCGCCACGGCCGCCCGCGCGGCGGAAGTGGCCGCGATACGCGACAAGCACGGCGCG
This sequence comes from Betaproteobacteria bacterium, assembly GCA_031410015.1. Taxonomy (GTDB): domain Bacteria; phylum Pseudomonadota; class Gammaproteobacteria; order Burkholderiales; family Casimicrobiaceae; genus VBCG01. The sequence goes on from JANNYI010000356.1 coordinate 1,265, forward strand.
GCGGGACGCGCGGCCGTCCAGGCGCAATTGATGCCGTTCGAGGACCTGCTGCCGGCGCGCTTCCGCGGCCCCAACGAGCGTATCGACGAGCCATTGGGCACCCCCGCCGCCAAGGCTGCGACTGCGAGGCAAGGATGAAAGACACGACGGTGATTCCGCTGCGCGCGGCCACGGCGGCGGGACAGCATCGCGCCCTGAAGATCCGGATCCTGCGCTACAACCCGCAGGAACCCGGCAGCGTGCCGCACCTGCAGACCTACGACCTCGAGGAAGCCGACGGGATGACGCTGTTCATCGCGCTGAACGAAATCCGCGAAAAGCAGGACGCATCGCTGCAGTTCGACTTCGTCTGCCGCGCCGGCATCTGCGGCAGCTGCGCGATGATCATCGACGGTCGGCCGGGCCTGGCCTGCCGCACGCTGACGCAGAACCTGGGCCCGGAGATCACCCTGGCACCGCTGCCGGTGTTCGAGCTGATCGGCGACCTCTCCGTCAACACGGGCAAATGGATGCGCGCGATGAGCGAGCGCCTGCAAGGCTGGCTGCACGCGAAGGAAGAGGAGGTGGACCTGTCGCGGCTGGAAGCGCGGATGGAGCCGGAGCTGGCCGACGAGATCCACGAGCTCGACCGCTGCATCGAGTGCGGTTGCTGCGTCGCCGGCTGCGGCACCGCCCGGATGCGCGAGGACTTCGTCGGCGCGGTGGGGTTGAACCGGATTGCGCGCTTTCGCGTCGACCCGCGCGACACGCGCACCGATGATGACTTCTACGACCTCATCGGCGACGATCACGGCGTGTTCGGGTGCATGTCGCTGCTGGCGTGCCACGACGTCTGCCCGAAGGACCTGCCACTGGCGACCCAGATCGCGTTCATGCGGCGCAAGATGGCGGCCGCGGGCCTCAAGTAGCGGCAGGGCCGCGGCGGGCCTGATCCGAGCCGGCAATGAATCCGATCGGCATCACGCTCCTGATGGCCATCGCGTTTGCCGGGTTCGCCTGGCTCGCGTGGCGCAAGCTCGGCATCGTGGTGCGGCTGCGGCCGGAGGTACGCTGGGATCGTCCGCTGGCGCGGATGCGGCGCGTGCTCGTCGACGGCCTGCTGCAGTCGCGGATGATCCGCGGCGAGCCAGCTGCGGGGATCATGCATTGCGTGATCTTCACTGGCTTCCTCGCGTTGCTGGCCCGCAAGATCCAGTTGATCGTGATCGGGTACCGGCCCGATTTCGTGTACCCGGGCTGGCTGGGGGGCGTTTTTGCCACCGGCAAGGATGTGGTCGAGCTGGCGGTGCTCGCGGCGGTGCTCTATGCGTTCCATCGCCGCTTCGTCCGGAAGCCGGCGCGGCTCGAGCCGAATCGCGAGGCGATCCTCGTGCTGGCGCTGATTGCCGCGATCATGGTCACCGACCTTGCGTTCGACGGCTTTCGCTTCGCGCTCTTCGCCGCCACCGATCCCGGCGTGGCCCACGAGCGCGGCTTTGCGTTCGCCGGAGCGGCGCTGGCCTCGGCGGTTGCCGGCTGGAGCGAGCCTGCGCTGCGGATCGGCTGGCACACGTCGTACTGGCTGCAGATGCTGACGGTGTTCTCGTTCCTGGTGCTGTTGCCCGTGGGCGAACACTTCCACATCGTCACCGCATTGCCGGGCCTGTTCTTCGCCCGCGCCGGACCGCCCAATCGCGTGCCGACGGTCGATCTCGACCGCCTGCTGAATGCCGCCGACGGCGAGGACGTGACCGTGGGCGTGCGCACCGCGCGCGATCTCCTGTGGAAGGACGCCTACGATGCCTTCACCTGCACCGAGTGCGGCCGCTGCAAGACCGCGTGTCCCACGTTCGTCACCGGCAAGCCGCTGTCGCTGAAGTGGGTGAACGACAGCCTGAAGAAGCATCTGGTCGACGAGCGCGCGACCATCGTCGGCGGGGACACGTCCGCGCGGACTTTGCCCGCGCTGGTGGGCGGGGCGATCAGCGAGGATGCGCTGTGGGCATGCACCACGTGCGGCTATTGCGAGGCGGCGTGCCCGATCGAGCTCGAGCACCTGCACAAGTTCTTCCGGATGCGCCAGCAGCGCGTGCTGATGGAAGGCGCGTTTCCCCATGAACTGAAGGCCGTGTTCGAGGCCTACGAGGCGCAGAGCAATCCGTGGGGCTTCGAGGCGGGCACGCGCGGCGACTGGGCCCAGGGGCTGGGCATCCCGGTCGCGACCACGCCGGAGGCGGTGCGGGAACTCGACTGGCTGTTCTACGTCGGGTCGGCCGAATCCTTCGACCCCCGCGGCCAGAAGATCGCCCGCGCGTTCGCGCAGGTGCTGCAGCAGGCGGGGGTCCGGTTCGCGATCCTCGGCGCCGCCGAAACGTCCACGGGCGAGAGCGTGCGCCGCGCCGGCAACGAGATGCTGTTCCAGACGCTGGCGAAGCAGCTCGTGGCCACGCTGAACGGTCTCGGCGTAACGCGAATCGTGACCTGCGATCCCCATGCCTTCAACACGCTGCGCAACGAATATCCGGAGTTCGGCGGGCACTACGAGGTGATCCACCATACGCAGCTCATGGCGCAATTGCTGGCCGCGGGGCGGATCAGGGTCATGCCCGGGGCCGCGCGGATGATGCTGCACGACCCGTGCTATCTGGGCCGCCACAATGGCGAATACGAGGCGCCCAGGACCGTACTGGCAGCGCTCACCCGCACGCCGCCACTCGAGTTCGAGCTTGCCCGCGACAAGGCGATGTGCTGCGGGGCGGGCGGCGGACGGATGTGGATGGAGGAGAAGATCGGCCGCCGGATCAACGTGGTCCGCGTCGGGCAGGCCTTGCCGCTCGCCCCGGACGTCATCGCCACCGCCTGCCCGTACTGCACGATCATGGTCGGGGACGGGGTCGCCACCCTGGGCCGGGCCGACGCGGTAGCCACGCGGGATCTGGCCGAGCTGGTCGCTGAGGCGATGGTGCGGGAATGATCGCCGCCGCCCCGCGCCACGCGCCTCGCCCCTCGCCCCGGCAGTGGGGGGCGCGTGACCTTGTCCCAGATCAAGGAACGGACTTTCCGGCGGCCGCAGAATCCGCCAAAGCGGATCGATCAAGAGTCCGCCCGGCTATTGCCAAAGGAGGAGTCATGAGGATCGCCCAAGTCATCGTCGTCGCGCTCGCACTTGCGTTTGCCGCGAGCGCACAGGCCCAGCAACCGATCGTCATCAAGTTCAGCCACGTCGTCGCGATCGACACGCCGAAGGGCAAGGCCGCCGAGTACTTCAAGAAACTCGCCGAAGAGCGCACCAAGGGCCGCGTGAAGGTCGAGCTCTATCCCAACAGTTCGCTGTTCAAGGATGGCGAGGAAATGGAAGCGCTGCAGCTGGGGTCAGTGCAGATGCTGGCGCCGTCGCTGGCCAAATTCGGACCGCTCGGCGTACGGGAGTTCGAAGTGTTCGACCTCCCCTACATCTTCGACGACACCGCCGACCTGCACAAGGTGACCGGGGGTCCGGTGGGCGCCGCGCTGTTCAAGA
>JANNYI010000357.1:0-8162 GCA_031410015.1 Betaproteobacteria bacterium
CAACGTTGAGGAGCTGCGCCGCGATACCAGCTTCTACGATCTGCTGGCGTCGGAGGCGCGGTTGTGCTGCTTCGTCGCCATTGCACAGGGCCAGCTGCCGCAGGAAAGCTGGTTTGCGCTGGGTCGCCTGCAAACTACCGCTGGTGGAGAACCGGTGCTGCTGTCATGGAGCGGCTCGATGTTCGAGTACCTGATGCCGTTGCTGGTGATGCCTGCCTACGACAACACGCTGCTCGACCAGACCTGCCGCGCCACGGTCACGCGGCAGATCGCGTACGGCAAGCAGCGCGGCGTGCCCTGGGGCATTTCGGAATCAGGCTACAACGCGGTCGACGCGAGCCTCAACTATCAGTATCGGGCGTTTGGCGTGCCGGGCCTGGGGCTGAAGCGCGGGCTGGCCGAGGATCTGGTGGTGACGCCGTATGCGTCGGCGCTGGCGCTGCTGGTGGCGCCGGAGGCCGCGTGCCTCAACCTGCAGCGGCTGGCGACGGAAGGGCTGGCCGGGCGCTTCGGCCTGTACGAGGCCGTCGACTACACGCCGGCGCGCATCCAGCGCGGGCAGGCCAGTGCGGTCGTGCGGTCATTTATGGCGCACCACCAGGGGATGATCCTGCTGTCGCTTTCCCACCTGCTGCTGACGCGGCCGATGCAGCGCCGCTTCGAGTCGGATCCGCAGTTCAAGGCCACGCTGCTGCTGCTGCAGGAGCGCCCGCCCAAGACGGCCGCGATCTATGCGCAGCCCGCCGAGCTGTCCGCCATTCGCGGCCTCGCCGAGGGTCCGGAACCGCCGGTGCGCGTGATCACGAGCCCCAGTACGACGGTTCCGGAAGTGCAACTGCTATCGAACGGCCGCTATCATGTCATGGTCACGAACGCCGGTGGCGGCAGCAGCCGCTGGAAGGACCTCGCGGTCACGCGCTGGCGCGAGGACAGCACCTGCGACAATTGGGGCACGTTCTGCTATGTCCGCGATGTCGCGACCGGCGAGTTCTGGTCGGCGGCGCACCAGCCCACGCTCAAGCGCCCGACGCATTACGAAGCCATCTTCACCGAGGCCCGTGCCGAGTTTCGCCGGCACGACAACGACTTCGAAACTCACACCGAGATCGTCGTCTCGCCCGAGGACGATATCGAGCTGCGCCGGCTGCGCATCACCAACCGGTCGCGGACGCGGCGCACGATCGATGTCACCAGCTATGCGGAAGTCGCGCTCGCGCCGCCGGCCGCCGACGCGCTGCATCCCGCCTTTTCCAACCTGTTCGTGCAGACGGAGATCCTCGCGCAACGCCAGGCCCTGCTGTGCACCAGACGCCCCCGTTCGCGCGACGAGCACGCCCCGTGGATGTTCCACCTGATGGCGATCCACGGCCCGGTCTCGCAGGAGGTTTCCTACGAGACGGACCGGATGGCGTTCATCGGCCGTGGCCGCACCGTGGTCGCACCGCAGGCCATGACCGTCGCCGGACCGCTGGGAGGCAGCCAGGGTTCCGTCCTCGATCCGGTCGTCGCCATCCGCCACCGGATCACGCTCGACCCGATGCAAACGGCAACGATCGACATTGCGTCCGGCATCGCCGACACGCGGGACGCCGCGCTGGCGCTCGTCGGCAAATATCAGGACCGGCATCTTGCGGACCGCGTGTTCGAGCTGGCCTGGACGCACAGCTGGGTGACGCTGCGGCAGATCAATGCCACCGAATCCGATGCGCAGTTGTATGCGCGTCTCGCCGGATCCATCATCTACGCCAATGCGTCGCTGCGGGCGGAACCCCACGTGCTGCTGCGGAACCGGCGCGGGCAGTCCGGCTTGTGGAGCTATGCAATCTCGGGTGATCTTCCGATCGTGCTGCTGCAGATCGGCGATGCGGAGAACATCGATCTCGTGCGCCGGATGGTGCAGGCCCACGCCTATTGGCGGCTGAAGGGATTGGCGGTGGACCTCGTGATCTGGAACGAGGATCGCGGCGGCTACCGGCAGGTCCTGCAGGATCAGATCATGGGCCTCGTGGCCGCGGGGGTCGAAGCGCATGTGATGGATCGACCGGGCGGCATCTTCGTGCGGCGCGCGGAGCAGATCGCGGACGAGGACCGCATCCTGCTGCAGTCCGTGGCCCGCGCCATCATCACCGATCGCCGGGGCAGCTTCGCTGAACAAGTCTCCCGTCGCGGTCCGGCGGACGTGCGGATCCCTCGTCTGGTGCCGACCCGGCCGCACCGCGCCGACGCGCCTCCCGCGCTCCAGCCTTCACGCGAACTGATCCTCGCCAACGGCCTCGGGGGATTCACGCCCGACGGCAGCGAATACGTCATCACCACCGCGGCCGGCCAGACGACACCCGCGCCGTGGGCCAATGTGCTGGCCAATCCCGGCTTCGGGACGGTGATCTCGGAGGGCGGACTCGCGTATACGTGGGGCGAGAATGCGCACGAATTCAGGTTGAGCCCATGGCACAACGATCCTGTCAGCGATGCCAGTGGCGAGGCATTCTTCCTGCGCGACGAGGAGTCCGGGCACTTCTGGTCGCCCGCAGCGTTGCCCGTGCGCGGCACCGGGACCTACGTGACCCGCCATGGCTTCGGGTACAGCATCTTCGAGCACGACGAAGCCGGCATTCAAACCGAGCTGTGCGTGTACGTGGCGGTCGATGCCGCCGTCAAGTTCTCGGTGTTGAAGATTCGCAATGCGTCGGGACGCGACCGCCGGCTCTCGGCCACCGGTTACGTCGAGTGGGTGCTGGGCGACCTGCGGCCCAAGACCACGATGCACGTGATCACCGAGACCGACCCCAGGACCGGCGCACTGCTGGCGCGCAATTCGTACAACAACGAGTTTCCGGAGCGGGTGGCATTCTTCGATGTCGACGATCCGGGCCGCAGCCTCACCGGCGACCGCGCCGAATTCATCGGGCGCAACGGCACGCTGCGCAATCCGGCGGCCATGGCGCGCGCCCGGCTCTCCGGCAGGGTGGGCGCGGCGCTCGATCCGTGCGCGGCAATCCAGGTGCCATTCGAACTGGCGGAGGGTGGCGAGCAGGAGATCGTGTTCAGGCTCGGCGTGGGACGCAATGCCGCCGACGCCGGCAATCTCGTGCAGCGCTTCCGCATTGCCGGCGCGGCAAAAGGCGCGCTGGACGCCGTCCATGCGCACTGGTCGCGCACGCTTGGCGCAGTGCAGGTGGACACGCCGGACGCATCGCTCAACGTGCTGGCCAACGGCTGGCTCCTGTACCAGACCGTGGCGTGCCGGATGTGGGCGCGCAGCGGCTACTACCAATCGGGCGGCGCGTTCGGCTTCCGCGACCAGTTGCAGGACTCGATGGCGCTGGTCCACACCGAGCCCGCGCTGATGCGCGAGCACCTGCTGCGCTGTGCGGGACGGCAGTTCGTGGAGGGTGATGTCCAGCACTGGTGGCATCCACCGTCCGGCCGCGGCGTGCGCACGCACTGCTCGGACGACTATCTGTGGTTGCCGCTGGCGACGGCGCGCTACGTCAAGGCAACCGGCGACCGCAAGGTGCTGGATGAGTCCATTCACTTCCTGGAGGGTCGCCTCGTCAATGCCGGCGACGATTCGTACTACGACCTGCCGGCGCACTCCGCCACCACCGCCACGCTCTATCAGCACGGCGTTCGCGCGATCACGCACGCGCTTCAGTTTGGCGCCCATGGCTTGCCGCTGATGGGTTCCGGCGACTGGAACGACGGCATGAACCTCGTCGGCATCAAGGGGGCCGGCGAAAGCGTCTGGCTGGGCTTCTTCCTGTGCACGGTATTGCAGCAATTCGCCGAAGTGGCGCTGCTGCAGGGCGATGCGTCGTTCGCGCAACGCTGCGACGCGGAACGGGTCAAGCTCGGCCAGAACCTCGAGCAGCATGGCTGGGACGGCGAGTGGTACCGCCGTGCCTATTTCGATGACGGCACGCCGCTGGGGTCCGCCGGCAATGTGGAGTGTCGCATCGACTCGGTGTCGCAGAGCTGGGCGGTGATGTCGGGTGCCGGCGATCCCGGGCGGTCGCGGCGCGCGATGCAGGCCGTCGACGAGCACCTCGTGCGCCGCGACCGCGGCTTGATCCAGCTCCTTGATCCGCCATTCGATCGCTCCGATCTCGACCCCGGCTACATCCGCGGCTACGTGCCGGGTGTCCGCGAGAACGGCGGCCAGTACACGCATGGCGCCATCTGGGCGGCCATGGCATTCGCCGCCATCGGCGAGCGCGAGCGCGCCTGGGAGCTGATGCGCATGATCAATCCCGTCAACCATGCACTGACACCGGCAGGCGTCGCCACGTACAAGGTCGAGCCTTACGTGATGGCCGCGGACGTCTATGCGCTGGCGCCGCACACCGGGCGCGGCGGGTGGAGCTGGTACACGGGCTCGGCGGGCTGGATGTACCGGCTCATCACGGAATCGCTGCTCGGACTCACGCGGGAGAACAATCGCCTGCGCATCGCACCGTGCCTGCCGGCCGACTGGCCCGCGTTCACGATCCGCTATCGGTATGGCGAGACCATCTATGCGATCGCCGTCGAGCAGGTCGTTGCCGGCCCCGGCGAAAAGTCCGGCGTGCGGCGGGTGACGCTGGATGCCGTCGAGCATGCGGGTGACACGGTACCGCTGGTCGACGATCACGCCACGCACCAGGTGCGCATCGAGGTGGTGGCGGCCGCCCGGTAATTCGGCGACGACAGTGCGCTAGCGTACCGACGCCATCTGCGCGCGCGCATACCCTTGGCTGATGGTTGCGCCAGGCAATGGCGGCGCAGTCGACAATCGCGCGCGGCGCATCGAGACCGTGCCCGCGATTCCCTGACTATCAAGGCTACGACAAGGTGAAATCATGAAACTTCGATTCAGTGCACTGGTGGGCGGCGTTCTGGCGCTGACCGCCTGTTCGGCGATGGCGGAAAGCATCACGTTCTACCAGAATGAGAACTTCGGCGGCCGGCAATTTGGCGCCGACCGTCCGGTCGGGGATTTTTCGCGCAACGGCATGAACGATCGCGTCTATTCCGCGGTCGTGCACGAAGGCCGCTGGGAAGTCTGTATCGATGCCGAGTACAGCGGAGGATGTTCGGTGCTCGTTCCCGGCGCCTATCCCAACCTTGGAGCCTATGCAGGCCGCATCAGTTCCGCGCGGCCGATCGGCGGCCAGTATGCCGAGACTCGCCCCGACAATCGTGGCCGCAACCGCGATGCGCGGGCCACGCTGTATGAAGGACCGAACCTGTCCGGCCGGTCCTACCCGCTGAACGAAATGATGCCGAACCTGGGCATGACGGGCTTCAACGATCGTGCATCGTCGCTGCGTGTGGACAGTGGCTACTGGATCTTCTGCAGCGATGCCGATTTCCGCGGCGAATGCCGCACGTTCGGACCTGGTGAATATGCGTCGCTGCCGGGCATGAGCAATGTCATTTCATCGGGACGCCGGATTTCCAACGATTACCCTTATGGCGACAAGCCCGACTGGCAGCGCGGCGCGTACCGGCAATCGCAGAATCAGCAATACCGGCAGTGAACCGGACAAAAAAAGGCCCTCGAACGTGATCGTGATCCGAGGGCCTGCACCCGGCATCTTCCTTCGAGACCGAAAGATCATGGCGGGTGCAACGGCATTCTGCCGGACTTTGCCGCCACCCTCCGTGCGCTGACGCACGCAGGTGCCGGAAAAACAGGTACTTGTCCCGGATCGCCCCTCGGCCCGCGCCCGCGCGATGCATCCCTTATGTCAGGCAGCGCACACACGGCGTCGGCAACGGTTTAGAATGGCGCAAGGCGACTTTTCCATCAAACCACCGCACCGGGATGGCATGCCCGGTGACAATGAATCAGGTGCAGCGAATGCCCGCGCCATCTCGCCACAGCCCGCATCAGAATCACCTGCTCACCGCCCTGCCGGTGGCGGACTACGAGCGCATCGCGTCGCATCTGGAGTTGATGCCGATGAAGCTCGGCGACGTCCTGTACGAGTCGGGCGACAGGCTGCGGCACGTCTATTTCCCCACCACGTGCATCGTGTCGCTGCTGTACGTGATGGAGGATGGCGCATCCGCCGAGATTGCCGTCGTGGGCAACGAAGGCATCCTCGGCATCTCGCTGTTCATGGGCGGCGACACCACGCCCAGTCGCGCCATCGTGCAAAGCGCGGGCTATGCCTATCGCCTCAAGGCCGAACTGCTCAAGACCGAGTTCGGGCGTTTCGGTCCCACCATGCATCTGTTGCTGCGCTACACGCAAGCGCTGATCACGCAGATGGCGCAGACCGCGGTGTGCAACCGGCACCATTCGGTCGACCAGCAGCTGTGTCGGTGGCTGTTGCTGAGCCTCGACCGGTTGGTGGGCAACGAACTTTCGATGACGCAGGAGCTGATTGCCAACATGCTGGGCGTGCGCCGCGAGGGCGTCACCGACGCCGCCGGCAAGCTGCAGGACGCCGGCCTCATCCGCTACAGCCGGGGCAAGATCACCGTGCTGGATCGCCCGGGCCTGGAGGCGTTGTCCTGCGAGTGCTATCAGGTGGTCAAGACCGAATTCGATCGCCTGTTGCCGTACGCCGCCAAATAGCGTCGCGCAATGGGCGATGCCCTGCGCATCACGACCGCGTATCCGGACGCTATGTGCGTTGCCGCGCATACAGGTGGGCCGAATCACTGTAGTCTCGATCACTCGCGGATGGTGAAGCCGCGCTTCAACCGTCGGCATCAGGCATCGGAATTGTCCTTCAATTCTCCGGATGTCGGCGAATGGGCCTCACCGCCGCGTGAGGAGAGTGACGGTGCCATCGAACCAACGCGCTCCTGCCTTCAATCGCCTGCTCAAGTCGCTGCCCGAACGGGATATGCGTCATGCGCTTGAAGGATGCGAATCTGTCGACCTTGCCTTTGCCGACGTCCTATATGCGCCCGGCACAGCCATGGCGCATGCCTATTTCCCCACCAACAGTTTCATTTCGCTGATCATGCCGGTCGATGCCGCCAGCTCACTGGAAGTCGGGCTGATCGGCGACGAAGGCATGTTCGGCATTTCGCTGGCGCTTGGCGTCGACGGTTCGCCCTTGCGGGCCGTGGTGCAGGGCGCGGGTCCGGCGTTGCGGATGGAGGCGGCGGTGTTCGTCCGTGAGGTCGCGCGCAGCGATGCGCTGCATCGAACGGTCGACCGTTATATCGCCTTCCAGCTGGCGCAACTCGCGCAGACGGCGGCCTGCACGCGCTTTCACGTGGTCGAGGCACGCCTCGCGCGCTGGCTGCTGATGACCCAGGATCGCGCGCACGCCAGCACCTTTCGCGTGACGCAGGAATTCCTGGCCCTGATGCTGGGCGTTCGCCGGGTCGGCGTGACCAAGGCGGCGGGATCCCTCCAGCGCGCCGGACTCATTCGTTACAGCCGCGGCGACATGACGGTGCTCGAGCGTCGTGGCCTGAAAGCCGCCTCCTGCGGATGCTACAAGTCGGATCGGGATTCGTATCAGCGGTTCCTTGGCTAGCGGATTGTCGCTTGGCCTTTCATGGGTGCATGCGCCCGCCATTCAACGAGCAAGGACGTCATTGAAACGAGTCGCGCGCGGCAAGTCGGGCAATCCATTTCTCGCATGGACGGACCTGGCCTGGAAGGTCGGCGAAATGTCGATGGCCTCGGCGCAGGTCATTGCCCACCGGACGACCCGGATGGCGTTGGCCGGTCCCAATCCCGATGCGCGCGACCAGCGCGAATTCACGCGGATGGGGCAGGAGAAGATCGATGCCGCGACCGAATCGGCGCAAGCCATGGGCCTGCAGCTGCTGAACATGAATCTCAGGTTCGGCGCACAGGTGTTCCGGCACATGGTGACCGGGGGCGCGGCAATGATGTCGCTGGCGACGAGCCGCGACGCCGGGCAATTCGTGACGCGCCAGGCGAAGCTCGCTCAGGCGGCAGCGCAGTCCGCGGCGACCGCAGCGCAATTGTCCCACTCGACGATCCGCCTTGCCGCGCACGGCTTGAAGCCCATCCACGCCCGCGCGACCGCCAACGCGCGCCGCCTCGGCAAGCGCTGACGCGAATATCCGGAACGGACGGAATGGCTCCCGTAGGCGAGGCTTAAGCCTCGCGCGGCGCGTGCGGTGCCGCGTGCGAGGCTGTAGCCTCGCCTACGGTGGTTTTTCATTTACTGCGTGGTCGCGGG
>JANNYI010000358.1:0-10141 GCA_031410015.1 Betaproteobacteria bacterium
TGGCCGTGGCGGTGCCGCTGGCCTTCGGCGCGATGGGTGCCACGGTGGGACTGACGCCGGTCTTCTGGTCGGTGGGCATGTGCCTCGCCACCGGCGGGTGGCTGACCAAGCGCGCGCAATGAACGAAGGCAGCCCCGTGTGGACGAAGCCCGCACTCGAGGCTGCAGCCTCGCGTGGCGCTGCGCGTGGCTGAAGCCCCACCTGCAGACCGCAGGCATCGTTCATGTTGCTTACGCCGACACGTGGGTCTGCGATAATCGCGCCCCTTGCCCATCCTGACTGGCGACATTGATCGGCCCCATCACCTTCGTGCGCCGTGTTGCGGCACGTCTCTCCAATGTCGGCTGGGCGCGCGCCGCCGGCAGCCTTGCGTTCACAACGCTGCTGGGCCTCGTCCCGCTTGTCACCGTCGCGTTCGCGTTCGTCGCGCAGTTTCCGGTGTTCCAGGATTTCCTGCGCGTGCTCGAGGCCTTCCTGCTGCGCTACATGCTGCCGGAGAGTGCCTCCGCGATCGTCCATCGCTATGTGCTCGGACTGGCCACCGAGGCGGCGTCGGTGAAGGGCGTCGGGATCGTTTTCGTCGCAGTCACGGCCACGCTGGTGGTGGCGATGGTCGAGGACGAGATCAACGTGATCTGGGGCATCCGGCAGAAGCGCCCCCTGGTCCGGCGCGTGCTGGTGTACGTCGCGGGACTGACCGCAGGTCCGGTGCTGGTGGGCGCCGCCATCACGTTCATCATGTGGGGGCTGCAGCACACGGTGGTCAATGCGCCGCTGCAGGACCACACGATCAACGCGATCCTGGGTCCGATTCCGTTCCTGTTCACCGCCGCCGGATTCACCGCCCTCTACGCGCTGGCGCCGGCCCGCAAGGTGCCGTGGTTCAATGCGCTGGTGAGCGGCGTGCTCGCGACCGCTGCCTTCGAGGCGGTGAAGACCGGATTCGCGTGGTACGTGGAGAACGTCGCAGGCTACGAGCTGATGTACGGTGCGCTCGCGGCCTTTCCGGTGTTCCTGATGTGGATCTTCCTGTTCTGGATGATCGTGCTGGCAGGGGCGGCGGTGACGGCGGCACTGACGGACGGCGGCGGGAAGAATCGCGGCTGAACGGCGGGCGCCGGCTTGCCGGTTTACAATGCGCACGATACATTGCGTTGGTTTTTCGCTGAGGAGTCACCCCACGTGTGGTCCATCATTCAGGCAGCAGGTTGGCCAATCTGGCCGCTCATCCTTGCGTCGGTCGTCGCGCTGGCGCTTATCTTCGAGCGCCTCTGGTCGCTGCGCACGTCGGTGGTGGCGCCCCCCGGGCTCGTCGATCGCGTGCTGGGCGAATTCCGACAGCAGGGCGCGACCCCCGAACTCATCGCCAGGACGGCCGCGGCCGGCCCGCTCGGGCGCATCCTGGCCGCGGGACTCGTCAACGTGAAGTCGCCGCGGCCCGTGATGAAGGAGGCCATCGAGGAAGTGGGGCAGGTCGTCACGCACGATCTCGAGCGCTTCCTGACCACATTGGGCACCATTGCCGCGATGTCGCCGCTCATGGGCCTCTTCGGCACCGTGGTCGGCATGATCGAGATCTTCGGCTCGCAGAGCTCGGCCGCCTCCAACCCCATCCAGCTGGCGCAGGGCATCTCGATCGCCCTGTACAACACCGCGATGGGCCTGATCGTGGCCATTCCGGCGATGATCTTCTACCGCCATTTCCGGTCGAAGGTGGATGGCCTGGTCGTGGAGATGCAGCAGCAGGCGATCAAGCTCGTCGACTACGCGCACGGGGAACGCAAGTGACGGGGAGCACGCCGTGAACCTGCGCGGCACCCGCGTCCGCGAGGATCCGGAGATCAACTTCATCCCGTTGATCGACGTCCTGCTCGTCATCCTGATCTTCCTGATGGTGACCACCACCTATCAGCGCGTGGCGGAACTGCAGATCACGCTGCCGGAAGCGGAAGCCGATGCCGCCAAGCAGCGGCCGAAGGAAATCAACGTCGGCATCGACTCGCAAGGGCGATACGTGATCGACCGGTCGGTGTTCACGTTCACGACGATCACCGCGCTGGCCGACATGCTGAAGCGCACGGCCGCCGACGCGAAGGACCCGGTGGTGATCATCAATGCCGACGCCAATGCCACCCACCAGTCGGTCATCCACGTGATGGAGGCGGCGCGGCAGGCAGGCCTCGTCCACATCACATTCGCGACGCAGGCGCCCGCCAAATGAGCCGGAGCGCCCCGCGCGATGCGCGCGTCGGGTCGTGCCGCATCGCACCCCGGTCCGCCTGACCGCGCCGGGCCACGTTGCCCGCCAACGGGTCGTCAATCGGCGTGACCTTCACCGATCGCATCGTTGCCACGTGGTACGCGCCTCGCGTGACGGCGCTGGCCGCGCTGCTGTGGCCACTCTCGCTCATCTACCGTCTCGTCGTCGCAGTGCGCCGCACGCTGTTTCGCGCCGGGGTATTGTCGGTAGTGCGGCTGCCGGTGCCGGTGGTGATCGTGGGCAATATCACCGTGGGCGGCGCGGGCAAGACGCCGCTCACCTGCGCGCTGGCGGAGGCGCTGCGCGCGCGCGGGTGGCGCCCTGGAGTGGTCAGTCGCGGCTATGGTGGGAGCGCAGACACGGCGAGGGCGGTTGCGGTCGCCGACGATCCGCGCGTCGTGGGCGACGAGCCGCTCATCTTCGCGGCGATGGATCTGCCGGTGTGGATCGGTCGCGATCGCGTGGCGGCGGGCGCGGGCCTCGTCGCCGCGCACCCGGAGTGCAACGTCATCCTGGCCGACGACGGGCTGCAGCACTACCGGCTGGCGCGCGCGATGGAAATCGTGGTGGTCGACGACGCCCGCGGCCTGGGCAACGGGTTGCTGCTGCCGGCGGGACCGCTGCGCGAGACGCCCGCGCGAATGCAGGAGGCCGACGCCGTGGTGCGCCTGGTTGCGCCCGGCACGCCGCAGGCGCCGGCAACCGAAGGCCGCGCCACGCAGATGCAGCATGTGGCGCTGCCATGGCGCAATCTCGTCGACCCCGCGCGTGCCGGCGTGGTGGAGCATTGGCGGGGCGCCGACGTGCATGCGGTGTGCGGGACCGGCAATCCCGCCCGCTTCTTTGCCATGTTGCGCGCGCAGGGCATCGCGGCGCACGAGCACGCGCTGCCCGACCACCATGCGTTCGCGCCGGCGGATATCGCGTACCCCGGCGCCACCGCCATCCTGATGACGCAGAAGGACGCGGTAAAATGCAAGGGCTTCGCGGACGCGCGCTGCTGGTATATGCCGGTGCGCGCACAGGTGGACCCGGCGCTGATCGCATTGGTGGAGGAGAGAATCCGTGGATTCGAAGTTGCTTGAAATGCTCGTGTGCCCGGTCACCAAGGGGCCGCTCACCTACGACCGGGCGCGGCAGGAACTCATCTCGAAGTCGGCGCGGCTGGCCTATCCGGTCCGCGACGGCATTCCCGTGATGCTCGAGGAAGAGGCGCGCAAGCTCACGCCCGCCGAGTACGAGTAAGCCGATGCCGTCGTGCGCACGCACTCCCGGCAGTCGCCGCGCCGGCGTGCGCCGTGGCGCCTGAGCCCGTGATCACCGCGTCCGCCGACGTGTCGTTCACGATCCTGATCCCGGCGCGCCATGCGTCCACGCGTCTGCCCGGCAAGCCGCTGGCCGACATCGCCGGCAAGCCGATGGTCGTGCGCGTGGCCGAGCGCGCGTTGCAAAGCGGCGCGGCGCGCGTGGTGGTGGCCACCGACGACGAGCGCGTGCGCGCGGCGGTGGCCGCGCATGGTTTCGACGTGTGCATGACGCGGGCCGATCATCCTACCGGCACGGATCGGCTGGCGGAAGCGGCGCTGCAGCTGGGACTCGCCGACGATGCGATCGTGGTCAACGTGCAGGGCGACGAGCCGCTGCTCGACCCGGAGCTGATGCGGCGGATGGCGGAATTGCTGGCGGCGCGACCCGAAGCGGCGATTGCCACCGCCTGCCATCCGCTCGACGATCCGGCCGAGGCGTTCAATCCCAACGTGGTGAAGGTGGTGCTGGATGCCACCGGCGCGGCACTGTATTTCAGCCGCGCGCCGATTCCCTGGGCGCGCGATGCGTTCGCCGCCGCGCGCGACGCGTTGCCCGCCGGCCTGCCCATCTACCGCCACTACGGGCTCTACGCGTACCGCACGTCGTTCCTGCGCGTCTTCCCGCAGTTGCCGGTGGCGCCCATCGAGCGCTTCGAGGCGCTGGAGCAGCTGCGCGCGCTTTGGCACGGCTACCGCATCGTCGTGGAGGTCACGCACGGCACCCCGGCACCCGGCATCGATACGCCGGAGGATCTGGCGCGGGTGCGCGCGCTGTTTGCCGATGGCGGGATGGCGTGATGCGCGTTGACCGCACCGGCGAATGCGGCGAGAATCCGACGGCGCTTGCCCGTGCCCGCACGACTTGAGCAGGCGCCTGTCGTTTTGCCGTCCGCCGACCGTTTCGACCACTTCCGCTTTCCTCCAATCCTATGCGTTTGATCCTTCTCGGTCCGCCCGGCGCGGGCAAGGGCACCCAGGCCACCGCCATCAAGGAGGCCTACGGCATCCCGCAGATCTCCACGGGCGACATGCTGCGCGCGGCGGTGAAGGCGGGCACGCCGCTCGGCCTCGCGGCGAAGCAGATCATGGACAGCGGCGCGCTGGTGTCCGACGACATCATCATCGGGCTGGTCCGCGATCGCCTGCAGCAGCCGGATTGTGCCAACGGCTACCTGTTCGACGGCTTCCCCCGCACCATCCCGCAGGCCGAGGCGATGAAGTCCGCCGGCGTGCGCATCGACTACGTGCTGGAGATCGCGGTGCCCGATTCGGCGATCGTCGAGCGGATGAGCGGGCGGCGCGTGCATGTGGCATCCGGTCGCACTTATCACCTCAAGTTCAATCCGCCGAAGATCGCGGGCAAGGATGACGTCACCGGCGAGGACCTCATCCAGCGTCAGGACGACAGCGAAGCCACGGTGCTCAACCGGCTCGACGTCTACCATCGGCAGACCGAGCCGCTGGTGGAGTACTACTCGGGCTGGGGCGCCACCGGCGATGCCGCGGCCCCCCGATACCGCAAGGTGCCCGGCGTGGGCAGCATGGACGCAGTGCGCGACGCGTGCCTCGCGGCGTTGAAGTCGTAAGCGCCGCAGGAGGCAGGTTCCCATGACCCGTCGCAACGCCTTCTACGCGCAGTCGGGCGGCGTCACCGCCGTCATCAATGCCAGCGCCGCCGGGGTGATCGAGACCGCGCGCAAGCATCGCGATCGCATCGGCCGCGTCTACGCCGGGCGCAACGGCATCATCGGCGCGCTGACCGAAGACCTGATCGACACCAGCCGCGAATCGGCGCGCGCCATCGCCGCGCTGCGGTACGCCCCCGGTGGCGCGTTTGGCTCCTGCCGCTACAAGCTGAAAGGCCTCGACCAGAATCGCGCGCAGTACGAGCGCCTGCTGGACGTGTTCCGCGCGCACGACATCGGCTACTTCTTCTACAACGGCGGCAACGACTCCGCCGACACCTGCCTCAAGGTGTCGCAGGTCGCTGCCGCGCTGGGCTATCCGCTGCTGGCCGTCCACGTGCCCAAGACGGTGGACAACGACCTGCCGATCACCGACAACTGCCCAGGCTTCGGCTCGGTGGCCAAGTACGTGGCCACGTCGATGCGCGAGGCGGCCTTCGACGTCGCGTCGATGGCCAGGACCTCCACGAAGATCTTCGTGCTCGAAGTGATGGGCCGGCACGCGGGCTGGATCACCGCCGCGGTGGGCATGGCCGACGACGAGGACACGCCCATTCCGTTGGTGCTGCTGTTCCCCGAGGTGCGCTTCGACGAGGCGAAGTTTCTTGCCGCCGTCGATGCCAAGGTCAAGCGCTTCGGCTATTGCTGCATCGGCGTGTCCGAAGGGTTGCTCGATGCGCGAGGCGCGCTGATGGCCGAAGCGGGCACCAAGGATGCGTTCGGCCACGCGCAACTGGGCGGCGTCGGGCCGCTGATCGCGGCGCTCACGCGCGACAAGCTGGGCTACAAGTATCACTGGGCCGTGGCGGACTACCTGCAACGTTCCGCACGGCATCTCGCGTCGAAGACCGACGTGCTGCAATCCTATGCGGTGGGCAAGGCTGCGGTCGAGATGGCGCTGCAGGGACGCAACGCCGTGATGCCCGCGATCATCCGCGTGTCCGACCAGCCGTATCGCTGGAAGATCGACGTCGCGCCGCTGGCCCGCGTGGCCAATGTCGAGAAGATGCTGCCGCGCTCGTTCATCACGCGCGACGGCTTCGGCATCACGGCAAAGGCGCGCGCCTATCTGCGGCCGCTGATGCTGGGCGAGGACCCGCCGCCGTTTCGCAACGGGTTGCCGCAGTACGTGCGCCTGCGCAATGTCGCCGTGGGCAAGCGCATCGCCGCCGGTTTCACCCCCTGACCACTCCCCGGGACCCCTGACATGACCAGGATCGTCGAGTATTTCTTCACGCCCGTATCGCCGTGGGCCTATTTCGGGCACGAGCGCTTCGTGGCGCTGGCGCGGCAGCATGGCGCCACCGTGATGGTCAAGCCGATGGACCTGTCCCGCGTGTTTCCGGTGTCGGGCGGGCTGCCGCTGCCCAAGCGTGCGCCGCAGCGGCAGGCCTATCGGCTGCAGGAGCTTGCGCGGTGGCGCGAATTCCTCAGCGTTCCCATCAACGTGCAGCCCAAATTCGGCGCCTCGGGTCCGGAACTGGCGTCGCGGCTCATCCTGGCGGCGCGGGAGCGCAGCGCCGACAACGCGCTGGCGCTGGCCGGCGCCATCATGCGCGCGCGCTGGGCCGAGGAGCGGGACATCGCCGATCCGGTGACGCTCGCGCAGATCGCGTCGGCGCTGGGACAGGACGGTCCGGCGCTCGTCGACCGGGCGGCGTCGCCCGATATCGCCGCCGCCTACGATGCGTCGACCCAGGACGCCATCGACCGGCAGGTGTTCGGCGCCCCCACCTACGTCGTCGGGGATGAATTGTTCTGGGGTCAGGACCGGTTGGACTTCCTGGCCCGCAAACTGGCAAAATAGCGTGTTTGTTCCGGCCGGGAACCCCCGGCCGGGGATTGACGGACCACTTGCCGGGGCGGCGTTGCCGCCGGCAGTCCGTTTTGGGGGATTGGTCGCGCCCTGCAGCACACAATCGGGCGCACCACGCGTGGGGAAGAGGCGCTGCGGGCCGCCGGCCGGGCCGTACATCGCAGCGCATGCCGCGCGTCACACAACAAGGGAGCATTACTAGCCATGTCCAACGGACTCATTTTCGCGCTGCTGTGCGCGGTGGCGGCGATCGTCTACGGCGGTCTCTCCATCAAATGGATTCTCGCCAAGCCGGCCGGGAATGCGCGGATGCAGGAAATCGCTGCCGCCATCCAGGCGGGCGCATCGGCGTACCTCAATCGTCAGTACATGACGATCGGCGTCGTCGGCGTCATCCTCTTCGTCGTCATATGGTGGGCTCTGGGGGCGCGCACGGCCGGCGGTTTTGCGGTCGGCGCCATCCTGTCGGGCCTCGCGGGCTACATCGGCATGAACGTGTCGGTGCGCGCCAACGTGCGCACAGCCGAAGCCGCGCGCACCGGCCTCAATGAAGCGCTGGCCGTCGCGTTTCGCGGCGGTGCCATCACCGGCATGCTGGTCGTCGGTCTCGGCATGCTGGGCGTTGCCGGCTTCTACTGGTTCCTGACGGGATCGGCGCAATGGGCGCCGGCGCCCAAGGGCGAGAGCCTGCACCACATCATCCAGCCGCTGGTGGGCCTGGCCTTCGGCGGCTCGCTGATCTCGATCTTCGCGCGGCTTGGCGGCGGCATCTTCACCAAGGGTGCGGACGTCGGCGCGGATCTGGTCGGCAAGGTCGAAGCAGGCATTCCCGAAGACGATCCGCGCAATCCCGCGGTGATCGCGGACAACGTCGGCGACAACGTCGGCGACTGCGCGGGCATGGCGGCGGACCTCTTCGAAACCTATGCGGTAACCATCGTGGCCACGATGCTGCTGGGCGCGCTGCTGCTGCCCACGGTTGCGGACGCCGCGGTGCTATACCCGCTGGTGCTGGGCGGCTTCTCGATCCTGGCCTCGATCGTCGGCTGCTACTTCGTCAAGGCGAGCCCCGGCGGCAAGATCATGAACGCGCTGTACAAGGGCCTCGCGGTGGCGGGCCTCATCTCCGCGGTCGGCTTCTGGTTCATCACGGACCGGATGACGGGCAGTTTCGCGGCCGTCGATCCGATCCTGACGCCGATCCGCCTGTTCGGCGCAGCGGTCGTCGGTCTCGTGCTGACGGCGCTGATGGTCGTGATCACCGAGTACTACACCGGCACCGACTTCAAGCCGGTGAAGCACATCGCGCAGGCATCGACCACGGGTCACGCCACCAACATCATCGCCGGCATCGGCGTTTCGATGAAGGCCACCGCTTGGCCGGTGCTGTCGGTCTGCGCGGCCATCCTGATGTCGTACTGGTTCGCGGGCCTCTACGGCATCGCGATCGCTGCCACGTCGATGCTGTCGATGGCCGGCATCATCGTCGCGCTCGACGCGTACGGCCCCATCACCGACAACGCCGGCGGCATCGCCGAAATGGCGGACCTTCCGGACTCGGTGCGCGCGATCACCGATCCGCTGGATGCCGTGGGCAACACGACCAAGGCCGTCACCAAGGGCTATGCAATCGGCTCGGCCGGTCTCGCCGCGCTGGTGCTGTTTGCCGACTACACGCACGCGCTGCAGACGTTCGGCATGGACACCACGTTCGACCTGTCGAATCACATGGTCATCGTCGGTTTGTTCATCGGCGGCCTGATCCCGTTCCTGTTCGCCGCGATGGCAATGGAAGCGGTGGGCCGCGCGGCGGGCGCCGTGGTGGTGGAAGTGCGCCGGCAGTTCAAGGAAATCAAGGGCATCATGGAAGGCACGGCCAAGCCGGAGTACGGCGTGGCGGTGGACATGCTGACCAAGGCCGCGATCCGCGAAATGATCGTGCCGTCACTGCTGCCGGTGCTGGTGCCGGTGGTGGTCGGCGTGGTCCTCGGACCGCAGGCGCTGGGCGGCCTCCTGATGGGCACGATCGTTACGGGCCTCTTCGTCGCCATCTCGATGACGACCGGCGGCGGCGCGTGGGACAACGCCAAGAAGTACATCGAAGACGGCCATCACGGCGGCAAGGGTTCCGAGGCGCACAAGGCCGCGGTCACCGGCGACACCGTGGGCGACCCGTACAAGGATACGGCGGGCCCGGCGGTCAATCCGCTGATCAAGATCATCAACATCGTCGCGCTGATGATCGTGCCGCTGCTTGCAGCATGGGGCGGCAACAAGGTGGAGATGAAACCCGGCGCGCCGGTCCTGACGCCGCCCGCGAAGTCGGCGGCAGCGACGCCGGCACCGGCGGCCGCCGTGGCCGCAGCACCGGCAGCGGCCGTAACCGCGCCGATGGTGGCGGCGGTGGTGGTGTTCTTCGAGTCCGGCAAGGCCGACCTGCCGGCCGACGCACCTGCGAAGCTCGCGCCGGTTTCCGATCAGGCGAAAGCCTCCGGCAAGAAGGTCAAGGTGTCGGGCTATCACGATGCCACGGGCAATCTCGAGCAGAACCAGGAACTGGCCAAGAAGCGTGCATTCAAGGTTCGCGATCAGTTGAAGGCCACGGGTGTTGCCGAGGACAAGATCGAACTGGCAAAGCCGGAGATGACGCAGGGCTCGGGCGATCCGGCGCAAGCACGGCGCGTCGAGATCATCCTGATCCAGTAATACCTGCAGGTTCGCGCCACGATTGCGGCGCATGGCATGCAGCAAAAGGGCAGCGGATTCGTCCGCTGCTTTTTTTTGGTCGCTCGGTTTGCGGGTGTGACTTCGGTCTCGCATGGTTGCTGCGTGGCGATTCGTATTCAGCGTCGCCGCGGCGAGCGGTGGGCTGCGCGGGGCGTTTGGATTCAAGCGTAGCCGCGGCGAGCGGTGGGCAGCGCGGGGCGTTTGGATTCAAGCGTGGCCGCGGCGAGCGATGGGCAGCGCGGGGCGTTTGGATTTAAGCGTGGCCGCGGCGAGCGGCGGGCCGCGCGGGGCGGGCTTAGTCGCCGCAAAGCGTGTGGTCGGGCGCGAGCCGGCAAAAAGCCGGCGA
>JANNYI010000359.1:0-2757 GCA_031410015.1 Betaproteobacteria bacterium
CTTCTCGTACATCTCGCTCTTCACGTTCTCGATGCTCATGCTGGTGATGAGCAACAATTTCCTGCAGCTCTTCTTCGGCTGGGAGGCGGTGGGGCTCGTGTCCTACCTGCTGATCGGCTTCTGGTACACGCGCCCCACGGCCATCTACGCCAACCTGAAGGCGTTCCTGGCCAACCGCGTGGGCGACTTCGGCTTCATCCTCGGCGTGGGCCTGGTGCTGGCGCATTTCGGCACGATGGATTACGCCACCGCGTTCGCGAAGGCGCCTTCGCTGGCCGACGCGAAGATCATGCTGTGGAGCGGCCACGAGGTCTCGCTGATGTCGGTGACCTGCATCTGCCTCTTCATCGGTGCGATGGGCAAGAGCGCGCAGGTGCCATTGCATGTCTGGCTTCCCGATTCGATGGAGGGCCCGACGCCCATCTCGGCGCTGATCCACGCCGCCACCATGGTCACCGCCGGCATCTTCATGGTGGCGCGGATGAGCCCGCTGTTCGAGCTTTCCGACACCGCGTTGTCATTCGTCACCGTCATCGGCGCCACGACGGCGCTGTTCATGGCGTTCCTCGGCATCATCCAGAACGACATCAAACGCGTGGTGGCCTACTCGACGCTGTCCCAGCTGGGGTACATGACGGTCGCGCTGGGCGTGTCCGCGTACTCCGCCGCGATCTTCCACCTGATGACGCACGCATTCTTCAAGGCGCTGCTGTTCCTCGGCGCCGGTTCGGTGATCATCGCGCTGCATCACGAGCAGGACCTGCGCAAGATGGGCGGGCTGCGCAAGTACATGCCCATCACCTACATCACGGCGGTGATCGGGTCGCTTGCGCTCGCGGGCATTCCGCCATTCGCCGGGTTCTTCTCCAAGGACGCGATCATCGAAGCGGTGCACCTGTCGACGATTCCCGGCCACTCCTATGCCTATTTCGCGGTGATGGCGGGTGTGTTCATCACCGCCTTCTACTCGTTCCGGATGTTGTTCCTCGCCTTCCACGGCGCGCCGCGCTTCGACACGACCGCGCACGACCACTACGCCGGACGTGCCGACACGCACGGCGCGGTGGCCGATCCCGATCACCAGTCCCATCCGGCCGAGCACGTGGACGAGGAGCCGGCGGACGGGCATGGCCATCACGGCGGCCCGCCGAAGGAGAGCCCGTGGGTCGTCACGGTGCCGCTGATCCTGCTGGCCATTCCGTCCTTCTTTGCCGGCTTCGCCTACATGGAGCCGATGCTGTTCGGGGACTTCTTCGGCAACGCCATCGTCGTGCGCGAATCGCACGCCGTCATGTGGAAGCTGAAGGACGAGTGGCACGGTGTTCTCGCGTTCATCCAGCACGGCGTGTTGAGCCTGCCGTTCTGGCTCGCCATTGCGGGGATCGCGTCCGCCTGGTACTGCTACCTCGTCAATCCGGCGCTGCCCGCCCGGCTCAAGGAGCGCGCCGGCTTCCTGTACACGCTGCTCGACAACAAGTACTACTTCGACAAGTTCAACGACTGGTTCTTCGCCGGCGGCTCGCGGCGCGTGGGCGGGGCGCTCTACAACGTCGGTGACCGCCTGCTGATCGACGGCGTGCTGGTCAATGGTTCCGCGCGCGCGGTGGGGTGGCTGTCGTCCGTGCTCCGCCAGATGCAGTCGGGTTATGTCTATCACTACGCCTTCACGATGATCATCGGCCTGTTCGCGCTGCTGACGTGGTGGGTCATCCGCTGATCAGGGCCTGGTCATGACTTCGTACCTTTCCCTTGCGATCTGGGTGCCGATCATTGCCGGCGTGGCGGTGGTGGTGCTCGGGCGCGACCGCGACGCGGCCACGGCGCGCTGGATCGCGCTGCTGGGCGCCATCGCCGGCTTCCTCGTCTGCATCCCGCTCTACACGCACTTCGACAATGGCACCTCGGCGATGCAGTTCGTCGAGCGCAGCGACTGGATTCCTTACTTCGACATCTACTACCACCTGGGCGTGGACGGCATCTCGGTGCTGTTCATCCTGCTCAACAGCTTCACGACGCTGCTGGTCGTGTGGGCCGGCTGGGACGTGATCAAGACGCGCGTCGCGCAATACATGGCGGCGTTCCTGATTATGTCGGGTCTCATCAACGGCGCCTTCGCGGCGCTGGACGGCATCCTGTTCTACGTGTTCTTCGAGGCCATGCTGATCCCGATGTATCTCATCATCGGCGTCTGGGGCGGCGAACGGCGCGTCTACGCCGCGATCAAGTTCTTCCTGTACACGCTGCTCGGCTCGCTGCTGATGCTGGTTGCGTTCATCTACCTGTACCAGCAGACCGGCTCGTTCGCGCTCACCGACTGGTACCGCCTGCCGATGTCGCTGGCCACGCAGGTGATGATCTTCATTGCGTTCTTCGCGGCGTTTGCGGTCAAGGTGCCGATGTGGCCGGTGCATACCTGGCTGCCCGATGCGCATACCGAGGCGCCCACCGGCGGTTCGGTGGTGCTGGCGGCCATCACGCTGAAAATCGGCGGTTACGGCTTCGCCCGCTTCATCCTGCCGATCGTGCCCGATGCCAGCCACTACCTGGCGCCGTTCGTCATCACGATCTCGCTGATCGCCATCGTCTACATCGGCTTCGTGGCGCTGGTGCAGACCGACATGAAGAAGCTGATCGCCTATTCGTCGATCTCGCACATGGGTTTCGTGACGCTGGGCTTCTTCCTGTTCAACCAGCTGGGCGTGGAGGGGGGCCTCGCGCAGATGGTCTCGCACGGTTTCGTGTCGGCGGCGATGTTCC
>JANNYI010000360.1:0-4175 GCA_031410015.1 Betaproteobacteria bacterium
TACTTCACCGCGCCGGCGCTGGCGGTGCTTGCGAAGTTCGACGTTTACACCTTCCTGGTGGGGTCCGAGTTCGCGAAGCTGCCGCAGTGGGTGGCGTCGTGGCAGAAGGTGGATCCAAGTCTGCTGTCGATCATCGACATCAACAGGGACGGCATCGTCCAGCTGGCGGAAATCTCGATCGGCGGCGACATCATCGTGCTGGCCACGCCCGAAATTGCCGGTCTGCCGTATGTCGTGTCCGGTCTGGTGGCCGCCGGTGGCCTCGCTGCGGCGCTGTCCACCGCGGACGGCCTGCTGCTGACCATTGCCAACGCGCTGTCGCACGACTTCTACTACAAGATGCTGGATCCGAATGCGTCCACCGCGCGGCGGGTGACCATTTCCAAGATCCTGCTGCTTGGCGTGGCGTTGGTGGCAGCTTACGTTGCGGCCCAGAAACCCGCGGACATCCTGTTCCTCGTTTCGGCGGCGTTCTCGCTGGCGGCGGCGTCGTTCTTTCCCGCGTTGGTGCTCGGTATTTTCTGGAAGCGCGCCAACAAGTGGGGCGCCTCGCTGGGGATGCTGGCGGGACTGACTGTCACGTTCTACTACATGATCATGACCCAGCCGTGGCTGCGCAGCGTCTTCAACGTCACCAGCCCGGTCGCGGACAACATCTGGTGGGACATCCAGCCGATCTCGGCGGGGCTCTTCGGCGTGCCGATCGGGTTTGCGGTGATCATCATCGTCAGCCTGCTGACGCCGGCTCCGGATCGCGAGACGCAGGAACTGGTGGAGCACGTGCGCTATCCGAACCTCGCCGGCGATACGATGAACACCATCGAAACCTGACGCCCGTTCACCGGCCACGCCGGAAATGCAGAAGGCCCGCAGTTGCGGGCCTTTTGCTTGGTGGTTGCCGTGCGCGCGAATTACTGGAACTGCACCTCGGCGCCCACCAGCTTGCCGGTCTTGGGGTCCTTCTTCAGGACGATCACCGTGCGGTCATCGGTCTTGTTCATGTTGTCGGGATCGAAGGTCTTCTTGAGGTAGACCCAGCGCACCGCATTCGGGTCCTTGGCGTCGACCTCGTCCGGCTTGCCGACCTTGTCGGTGATCTGGTCTTCGGGCACGTCGATCACATAGCCCTGAAAGATGCCGCGCTGATACGCGCCGCTGCCGCATGCGGTCAGCGTGATGGCGGCAACCAGTGCCATCAATAATCCCCTGCTGCTTTTCATTGCGAGCTCCCCTTGCGTGCGGATCTCGATGCTGCAATCCGCGTTATTGGTAGGTACGTCGGTGAAGAACCTTGGATCGGGGTGCTCCGATCGCAGACAGCCGGCAGGACGGCGACCTTGCGGCTGCACGGGCTGGCGGGAGACGCGATTGGTTGCGGCACGGCAAGAGGCCGCGGGAACACCATGATCGGCTGGCGGCGATTGTAACATTGCACATTCGGCGCTTTCCGTGCCATGCAGGAGGCGCGTGCTAACATTTCCCGCCATGACGCACGCATCGATCCCCTCCGCTTCCGCCGCCGAGACCCTCGTCGCGCTTTCGCCGCTCGATGGCCGCTATGCCGGCAAGGTGGCCTCGCTGCGCCAGCATTTTTCCGAATACGGGCTCATCCGGCACCGTATCCGCGTCGAGCTTGCGTGGCTGTGCGCGCTGGCCGACGAGCCCGGGGTCACCGCCATTGCGCCGTTTTCGCCCGCGGCGCGCGCGGAGATCGACGCCGTGGCCGCATCGTTCGGGGTGACCGATGGCGAACGCGTCAAGGCCATCGAGGCCACGACCAATCACGACGTCAAGGCGGTCGAGTACTGGCTGAAGGAGCGCTTCGCCCGCGTGCCGGAAGTCGCGGCCGCCACCGAGTTCATCCATTTCGCGTGCACATCCGAGGACATCAACAACCTTGCACATGGCCTGGCACTCGCCACTGCGCGCGATGACATCCTGCTGCCCGCGCTGCGCGGCGTTGCCGGCGACCTGCGCCAGCTCGCGCACGCGCATGCTGCCGTCCCGATGCTGTCGCGCACGCACGGGCAAGCGGCCACGCCGACGACGCTGGGCAAGGAGATGGCCAACTTCTATGCGCGGGTCGAGCGCCAGATCGCGGCGATCGAGCACGTGCCCATCAAGGGCAAGATCAACGGCGCGGTCGGCAACTACAACGCCCACGTCGTGGCGTGCCCCGGCGTGAACTGGGAGCGCCTCGCGGCGCGCGTGGTCAACGGGCTCGGGCTCGAATTCAATCCCTACACCACGCAGATCGAGCCGCACGACTACATGGCCGAGCTCTTCGACGGCATCGCGCGCGTCAACACGATCCTGCTGGGGCTCGACCGCGACATCTGGGGCTACGTGTCGCTGGGTTACTTCCGGCAACGCGTGAAGGAAGGCGAGGTCGGCTCCTCGACGATGCCGCACAAGGTCAACCCGATCGACTTCGAGAACTCCGAAGGCAACCTCGGCCTCGCCAATGCCATGCTTGGGCACCTGGCGGAAAAGCTGCCGGTTTCACGCTGGCAACGCGACCTCACCGATTCCACCGTGCTGCGCAACATGGGTGCCGCGCTCGGCTATTCGCTGCTCGGCTGGGCATCGCTGCGGCAGGGCCTCGGCAAACTCGAGATCGACGCGCCGCGCATGGCGGCCGACCTCGATGCCAACTGGGAGGTGCTGGCCGAACCGATCCAGACGGTGATGCGCCTGCACGGCGTCGCCAATCCCTACGAACAGCTGAAGGCGCTGACACGCGGAAAGTCGGGCATGACCCGGGCCACACTCCACGCATTCATCGACGGACTGGACATGCCTGAATCGGCCAGGGAGTCGCTCAAGGCGCTGACGCCAGCCACCTATATCGGACTCGCGGCTGCATTGGCCGCCCGCGTCTGAGCGCAAACAGCGGCGGGCCGGAGGTCCGCAACGCGGTACGCCCTCCGCTGCTACAAGCTGTCCGCTTTTCGCTTTCGCCCGGCGCGCCACTCGCCGGCAAACGTCGCGATTGCCGGCGCCAGTGAAATTGCCACGATCCCGATCACGATCAGCGTCAGGTTCTGCTTGACCCACGGAATGTTGCCGAAGATGTAGCCGGCGTAGACCAGCGAGGCGATCCACAACACGCCGCCGATCGCGTTGTACGCAAGGAAGCGGCGGTACTCCATCGCGGCGACGCCGGCCAGAAACGGCGCGAACGTGCGGATGATCGGGATGAAGCGCCCGATGACGATCGTCACGGCGCCGTACTTGTCGTAGAAGGCCTGCGTGCGGCGCAGGTAGTCCTGCTTGATCCACCGCGAGTCGGGCCGGTCGAAGACCTTGGGGCCGATGTAGCGGCCGATCGAATAGTTGACCGAGTCACCCAGGATCGCGGCGACGATCAGCAGCGCGACCAGGAAGTGCACGTTGAGGCCGGCCGATGCCACGACGGTGCCCGCGATGAACAGCAGCGAGTCTCCGGGCAGAAACGGGAACACGACCAGCCCGGTCTCCGCGAAGATGACGATGAAGAGCAGCGCATAGAGCCACGGCCCGTACTGGGCGGCAATCAGCGCCAGTGTCTGATCCAGCGACAGGATCGCGTAAAAGAGCGTCGTGAACACGAAGTGTCAGCGACCGCGGGGCACGACGTCGATCACGGCAGGATCTTCTCGCCGCCAGCGGCGGCGTTCTTCCTGTCGGGCTTGACCAGGTCTTCGCGCGACACGCCCATCCACATCACCAGCGGTGCCATCACCAGCACCGACGAGTAGATGCCGAACAGGATGCCGATGGTCAGGGCCAGCGCGAAATAGTGCAGGGTTTCGCCGCCGAAGAACAGGATGGACAACACCATCAGCAGCGTGCTGCCGTGGGTGATCATCGTGCGCGAGATCGTGACAGTGATCGCGTTGTCGATCACGTGTGTCACGGTGGCCTTGCGCATCTTGCGGAAATTCTCGCGGATCCGGTCGGCGATCACGACGGATTCGTTGACGGAGTAGCCGAGCACGGCAAGCACCGCCGCCAGCACGGGCAGGCCGAACTCCCATTGAAACAGGGCGAAGAACCCCAGAATGATGATGATGTCGTGCAGGTTGGCGATGATTGCCGCCACCGCGAAACGCCATTCGAAGCGCAGCGCGAGATAGCCGACGATGCCGAGCGACACCAGCAGCAGCGCCAGTGCGCCGTTTTCGTAGAGTTCC
>JANNYI010000361.1:0-4293 GCA_031410015.1 Betaproteobacteria bacterium
TGGCGCTGGCGCAGGCCGGCCTGGCGGTGTTCCGCGACTTCCCGGACTACCTCGAGGATCCGGAGGCCGACGCCGGCTTCAATCGCTGCGGTCTCATGATCGTGGCGGCGGACGGAGAGCGCGCGACGGCGCTGCGGGAAACGCTCGCCGTCGAGCGCGGGCTTGGCATCGACGCGCGCGAACTTGCCGCCGCAGACGCGCGTCGCATCCATCCGCTGCTGCATCTCGACGACATCGCCGCCATCGGCTGGGAGCCCGACGCCGGCTATGCCGATGCGTACCTCACGCTGACGGCCTTCGCGCGCAACGCCCGGCGCAAGGGCGCCGTGATCCGCGAGGGCGTGACCGTGACGGGACTGCTGCACGATCCACATGGCCGCGTCACCGGCGTGGCCACCGCGAGCGGGAACATTGCCGCGGGTCTGGTCGTCAGCGCCCAGAACATCTGGTCCGGCGACCTCGCCGCCTGGACCGGCATCGAGGTGCCGCTCCTGTTGTCGAGGCACGCGGTATTCACGCTGGACGGCCCCGAACCCTATACGCGGCGCCTGCCCGTGCTGAAGGATCTCGCCTCGGCGGGCAAGCTCTACATGCGCAGCTACGGGGGCAGGCAATTGCTGGTGGGCGACGGCAACGAGGGTGAGTCGATCGCGCATCCGGATACCGAACAGGCCGACGTACCGCTCGACCATGTCCTCGATCTCGGCGCGCAGGTGGCGCATCGGCTGCCGGCATTCGCCGAGGCCGGCCTGGCGACGTCCTGGACCGGTGTCTACGACGTGACGCCCGACTGGAACCCGGTGCTCGGCGCCGTCCCCGGCATCGATGGCCTGCGCGTGGCCTTCGGCTTCTCGGGGCACGGGTTCAAGCTGTCCCCGGTGGTCGGGCGCCTCGTGGCGCAGGATGCGCTCGGGTTGCCGACGGATTTCCCGCTCGCCCCCTATGCGATCACCCGTTTCGCCGGCGGCCGCCTGCTGCAGGGCCGGTACGGCGCAGGCGCGGTGTCCTGACGCGGCCGGTCGTCGCCGGACCGCGCGTTCGCGCCACCGCGGTGGCCACGGATTGGGCATACTGTTGGATTGCGCGGCGGCGCCCCTCCGGTGTCGCCGATCTTCAATCTGCCCCAGGAGACCGTCATGGCTGTTCGCCCCCGTCTTGCCGTGGTCGCATGCATCGCGGCCGCTGCCTTCGCCACGTCCGCCCTCGCGCAGGAACGCGTGTTCTTCGGCATCGCCACCGGCGGCACCGGCGGCACCTACTATCCGCTGGGCGGCATGCTGGCGCAGCTCATCTCCAACAAGGTGACGATCGGCGGCAAGAAGCTCTCCGCGACGGCTGAAACCTCGGGTGCGTCCGTCGCCAATGCGCAGTTGCTGGCCCGCAAGGACATCGAAAGCGCGTTCGTGGCGGCCGACATCCTCGACGCCGCCTACAACGGCAAGGGCCAGTTCGAAGGCAAGGCGGTGAAGAACCTGCGCGCGCTCGGCGCGCTGTATCCGGAACAGGTGCAGCTGGTCACGCTGGCCAGCGCCAACGTGATGAGCTTCAAGGACCTGAAGGGCAAGTCGGTCTCGTCGGGCTCGCCCGGGTCGGGCCAGTGGCAACTGCTGGGCGACCTGCTCGAGGTCAACGGCATGACGCGCAAGGACATCGGCGAGGACCTGTCGTCGTTCACGCAATCGATCGACAAGATCAAGGACGGCAACCTCGTCGCGTCGCTGATCACCGCCGGCGCGCCCACGTCGTCGGTGGGTGACCTCGCCAACGCGCGCGACATCCGCATCGTCCCGCTGGCGGGACCGGAGGTCGAGGCGCTGCGCAAGAAGCAGCCCTACTACGCCAGCGTCGTGCTGCCGGCCAACACGTACAAGGGCCAGACCGCGCCGGTGAACACGCTCGCCGTGATGGCCATCTGGGCCACGCACGACGGCGTCACCGACCAGATGGCCTACGAGATCACGAAGGCGCTCTTCGAGAACACGGAGACGCTGGGCCAGGTGCATCCCAAGGGCAAGGAAATCGCGCTGAAGACGGCATTGCTGTCGGTGTCGATTCCGCTGCACCCGGGCGCCGAGAAGTATTACCGCGAGAAGGGCCTGATCAAGTGATTGCCGGACCCGGAGCAGCGTGCGCGAGCGCGCTGCTGCTGGGTCTTGCGGTCCCGGGCATGGCGCTCGCCGCGTGCCTCGAGCTGGCTTCGCATCCGGACGGCGCGACGCTGCAACGAATCGCGCTGACGGCGCCCGCGCCGGACTTCACCATCACCTACGTGCACTCGGTCACGCGCACACCCGTGGAAGAACGCTATCGCGTGGACGGCGCCACTCTCGTTGAAACGCAGATGTCCTTCAGCCAGCATGGCCCCGGCCTGCCCACGGCCGCGGATCCCGGCAGCGCGATGCGCGTTGTCGACGGCCGCTTCGTGGTGACGATGGCGCGCAACTTCGACACGATCGTGATGCGCGTGCACGCGGAGCAATTGCCGCAGCTGCATGCGTCCGGCCGCGCCGTCGACCTCGCGGCGTGGGGCAATCGCGCGGTGGCGTTGCGCGCGGTTGCCGGCGCGTGCAACACGCCCTGACCCGCCACGGATTGGAAACCGATGACTGAGCGCGGCACGCTGGCCGACACGATCGAGACCGTATCCGCCGAAACACAGGCGCGGCTCATCAAGCAGTTCGACCACGAGTCGAATTTCCGGCGGCTGATCGGCCCGGTGGGCATGCTGGTCACGACGATTGCCGTCGTGCTGTCCGGCTTCCACATCTACACCGCCGGCTTCGGGCTGCTGGTGGAGATCAAGCACCGCACGTTCCACCTTGCACTGGTGCTGGGACTCATCTTCCTCGTGTTTCCGCGCCCTGCGCCCGCGACGGATCGGCGCGGCATCGCGCGCGAATGGGGCTGGGCGCTGGCCTTCGGCGCGTTCTATTTCTATCTCGGCTGGGACCTGGTGGCGCGCCTCACCGCCACCGGCGAACTGAAGAACGGCTGGCCCTACCTCGCCTTCGTCGCGTTCATCGTCTTCATCACGCTGCCCATCAAGCGCTTCGGCGGCTACGGCGACAAGGCAGCGTGGATCGACTGGCCGCTGGCACTGCTGGCCGCCGGCGTGTCGCTGTACCTGCTCGTGTTCTTCGACGACATCTTCATCGCCCGCGTCGGCGCACCGATCGCGCAGGACTACATGATGGGCGTGCTGGCCATCATCATGGTGATGGAGGCCTCGCGCCGCACGATGGGACCGCTGCTGCCTCTCATCGGCATGGCGTGCCTGCTCTATGCATTGCTGGGCCGCTACATGCCGGGCGTGCTGGCGCATCGTGGCTACAGCGTGGTGCGCGTGGTCAATCACATCTACGTCGGCACCGAGGGCATCTACGGCATCGCGGTAGGGGTCGTGGCCACCTACGTCTTCCACTTCGTGCTGTTCGGCGTGCTGGCGCAGATGACCGGCCTGGGGCGCCTCTTCATGGATCTCGCCACCATCGCCGCGGGACGCTTCTCCGGCGGCCCTGCGAAGGTGTGCGTCGTGTCGTCGGGACTGTTCGGCATGATCTCCGGGTCGGCCGTGGCCAATGCGGTCACCACCGGCTCGCTCACCATTCCGCTGATGAAGAAGTACGGCTTCTCGCCACGCTTCGCGGGCGCGGTGGAGGCCTCGGCCTCGTGCGGCGGGCAGGACACGCCACCGGTGATGGGCGCATCCGCCTTCGTGATGGCCGAACTGCTCGGCGTGCCCTACAAGGAGCTGGTGATCATCGCGATCGTGCCCGCGCTGTTCCACTACTTCGCCTGCCTGCTGATGGTGCACTTCGAAGCCAAGCGACTGAAGCTGCACGGCGTGGAAGCGCACCTCATTCCGCGGCTGGCGAGCGTGATGGGGGCAAGCTGGCATCTCGTATTTCCGTTGATCGCGCTGGTGACGATGCTGCTGCTCGACTTCACGCCGTTCCTCGCCGCGTTCTACGGCATCGTGCTGTGCTTCGTCTGTTCGTACATCCCGCTGCTCGCACGCAAATTCGGCAACCACCGGTTGCAGGGGCAGACGCTGACGTGGAAGCCGCTGCTGGTGGGACTCGAGGAAGGTGCCAAGTACGCGCTGGCCATCGGCGCCGCCTGCGCGTGCGTCGGCCTCATTCTCGGCACGCTGACGCTGTCCGGACTGGGCTTCAAGTTCTCCGGCGCCGAGGTCGAGCTGGCGGGCACCGTGTCGGAAATGTTCCGCGCGATCGATCCGTTCAGCCTCTTCACCGAGAACGGCGGCAAGGTGTTCTTCGGGCTGGTGTTCGT
>JANNYI010000362.1:0-1222 GCA_031410015.1 Betaproteobacteria bacterium
CGAGAACATCAGCATGAGCATCATCAGCGCCAGGGAGGGGTCGCGGCGATGCAGGCCGCGATAATGGGACAACTCATCGGCCTCGAAGCCGGCACGACTGGCAAGCAGGATCACGCCGAAAGAACCGAGCGCCATGATGACGTACACGATCGTGTAGTACAGAGCGGCGGCATAGCCCTGCGGAGTGCCGGCGACGAAACCGAGCAGGATGAACCCGACGTTGCCGATGGCCGAGTACGCCAGCATGCGCTTGAGATTCGTCTGCGCGATTGCCGCCACGTTGCCGACGACCAGTGAGAATGCCGCAACGATGGCGAGCATCTGGGTCCAGGTCTGCGAAACCTCGCCCAGCCCGCCGGCGAGCATCCGGAACGCGAGAGCGAACGACGCAAGCTTCGGCGCCGTGGCGACGAACAGCGTCACCGCCGTCGGCGCGCCGTGGTAAACGTCCGGCACCCACATGTGGAACGGCGCGGCGCCGAACTTGAAGGCGACGCCAACGACCAGGAACACGATGCCGAGAATCAGGCCGAGGCTGGGTACGCCTTGCAGCTGGGCCGCGAGGTCCGTGAAGTTCAATGAGCCGGTGAGGCCGTAGACGATCGACATGCCATACAGCATGGCTCCCGAGGCAATGGCCCCGAGTACGAAGTACTTCATCGCGGACTCGGCCGCAACGCCCGAATCCCGGTCGAAGGCGACCATGGCATACAGCGACAGGGCCAGCAGCTCGACGCCGATGTACATCGTCAGCAGGCTCGACGCCGAAACCATCACGAAGATACCCAGCAGCGCCGACAACGCGAGCACGTAGTACTCGCCACGCAGGATGCCGCGCGCCTCCAGGTAGCGCCGCGAGTAGAGCAGCCCGACCGCCACGAACAGGAAACCCGCCAGCTTCATCACGGTGGCCAGCGGGTCGGCGACGTACATGCCGCCGAACAGATAGACGCGGCTGCCGACCTGCGCGTACGCAAGGGTCAGCGCTGCACCGCCGGCCAGCACCAGCAGCGTCAGCGTCGGCGTGATACGCCGGGCCGCCGCACCGGCGAACACATCCACCAGCAGCACCAGGCACACAGCCGCGGCCAGGTAGATCTCGGGGATCACCGGGGCGAAGTCCGCCAACGGCATGCTCGTGGGGCTCATGGCATCGCCTGCAGCGGCAGCTTGCCGCTCAAAACGTGTTCGACGAGGTGGTGTACCGTCGCCCGCATCATGT
>JANNYI010000363.1:0-5223 GCA_031410015.1 Betaproteobacteria bacterium
CGCCGGCACGCCGGCGCCGAGCGTCAGGCAGTTGACGCCCTCGGTGAACAGCAGCAATTCAAGGATGGCGAGGCCGAGCTGGTTGGGATCGTTGGGCGGCGTAGCCAGCAGGACGTGCCGCGCATCGCGCGTAGGACGCACCAGCCGCGTCACGTCGCGCAGGAGGCGCTGCGCCAGGTCGGCAAAGCGCAATTCCTGGAAATTCTGCATCTCGCCGCGCACGACGCGTTCGTGGACGGCTTCGTTGAGAGGGATGAGCGTCTGTTCGAGGAACCGGCGCAGGCCCTGCCCCACCAGCAGCTTCGACAGGTGATTCTGCAATTCGCCGATGCGGTGCTCGGCCACCAGCCGCACCGCGCTTTCGATTTCCGACGGCAGCGCCGACGGCACGTCGACCGCCAGGCCCAGCATCGACTGCAACGCCGAGTCGGCGAGCGGAACGACGGCGCCGGCCCGCCAGCCTTCGGACAACAATTGCTTGATGAGCTTCAGGCGCCCGACCTGGTCGGCCGGATAGACGCGGTCGCCAAAGGTGTCGCGCAGCGGCAGCGGAAAACCGTAACGGCGCTGCCACATGTAAAGCTGCTCGCGACGCAGGCCGGTGATACGCACCACCTCGCGGATATGCAGGGCGCCGCGCGCCTCGTTGTCAGGGGTGTCCGGGACGGCGGAGAGCGTGGGCTCGCCGCGGCGGGTCGGAGCTTTGATCAGGATGCCCATGGCTTCTATTCCTCTACGCGACAAGCGTGCCGGACCCGGACTGAAGTCGGCAGGCTGTATTGCACAAGTATAACGTCCCGGCGGGCCGGATCGGGTTGGCCGCCTGACGGCCCAAACGCGCCGTCAAGCTGTGCTGCACGAATCGTGTACGCACATTGCGTGCCAACCGGGCTGCCGGCGGCTTGCCGACACCCCTGCTTTGACGCATGATGCGAGCCCGCAAACCGTCATTCGCGACAGCCTGTCGTTTGTTCGGTCGCGGAGGTTGCCGCAATCGCGCGGCAGCCCCCGGGCGCAGTTCTTGCAGATGGGTGACACATGGACGCATTTCCGCAGTCGGCCTGACCCGAGCCGCATCGATCATGTTCGGATTCGGCAAGACCAACCGTGACCCGCTGGCGGATTTCCGCTCGGCGGAGAAGTGGCTCGCGTCGTTTCCCGTCGCCGATCCGCTGGCCCTGCACGCCGAAGTGATCGCCGAGCTTGGGCGCATGGCGGAACCCGCCGCCAAGCGCACGCCGCAGCGTCTCGAGGCCATCTTCCGCGTCGACGCGCAATGCACCAGCCTGCGCAAGAGCCTGACGGCGCAGTACATCGAGCATTCGAGCCGCAGTTCCAAGATCGAGCATCAGCTGTGGTCGGCGCTGTTCGACCTCACCCAGGCGTTCCTCGTCACCTACAACGCATTTGCGCTCGAAGTCTCGAAGCACATGCAAAGCGCCAAGTGGCAGCAGTTGCTGCCCGAACTGGTCGGGCGGCAGATCATGCACATGGGGCTCGACGCCAAGGTCAGGCTCTACCGCTACGAGCAGTGGATTCCCGCGAAGTGGGCGGAGTTGCACGCGCATTTCACCCTCGCGTGCTCGCGCCAGATCGAGCGCCAGCAGCTGGTGGTCGGTCCCAATGGCCACGCGACGACAATCGAGCACGAATACCTGTTCACGCTGCTGCTGCAACTGATGAACGCCGGCAACATGACCGCGCGGCACCTCGAATGGGTGGCCGGCGAGCTCGACGAATGGGCCGCGCCGCTGCGCCTGTCGCTGGAGGCGTCGTCGGTCACCTCGTTCTTCGTCGACCTTGCAAGCCGCGAGGGCCTGCGCCGCCGGTTGCCGCAGCCGCTGGAAGGCCGCGTGCTGTTCCTCGACACGCGCCCGCTGCATGCGACGCTGATGCAGAACGTCGTGATGATCGAGCAGAAGATCAAGGCGCAGCCGCTGTCGGAGCGCACGGGCAAGCGCAGCGAGCAGCTGGGCCTGCTGTCCAAGCTCGCCTCGCAGGTGGATCCGGAGTTCAAGCCCTTCGCGCGGCGCGGCGAACGAACGGCGGCCGTGGGCACCGTCGATGCAATCGTCGGTTTCGCCAAGATCTCCGCGTTCCTGCGGGAAGAGGAACTGGCGCCGGTGCCCTATGCCGAGCACGGCAAGAGCTTCGGCGGCACGATGGAACTGGCGGTCTTCGGCCGCATGCGCAACGAGACGGATCGCCGGGTCGAGATGTCGCGGCGGCGCCTCGCCTCGTTTGCCGCGCCCGGCGGGCCGTGGGAAGTGAAGGACGTCAGCCAGACCGGATTCCGGCTGCTGGCGCCGATGAGCGTGGCCAACGCGGTGACGCTGGGCACGCTGGCCGCCATTCGTCCGCACGGGCAGGCACCGTGGACGCTCGGCATCGTCCGGCGGATGAAACGGATGACGGCCGACCGCGCCGAGATCGGTCTTCAGGTGATCGCCAACACGCTGCTCGGCGTGGACCTGATCGAGCAGCGCAAGAATCTCGACGCCGATTACTCGGTGGACGGCGAAGCCACGACCATCAACGGGCGCTCGTTCCAGGGGCTGTTCCTCGCGCTGAAGAAGCGCGAAGCCGACTCGTCGGTCCAATCGCTGATCGTGCCCGCAGCGGAATACCAGCCGACCAAGCGCCTGAAGCTGCTGACCTCCAAGTCGACCAATCCCATTCGCTTCGGCCGCCTGCTGGAGCAGCAGCCGGACTGGGTCTGGGCCACGGTGGAACCGCTCGAGCTCAACACGCCGATGCCCACGCTCTCCAGAGCCACGATTCCCCCCGCCGCCGCGAACGAGTAGATTGTCGGGCATGTCGATGCCCGCCGATCGTTACGCCGCACTGCACGCGTCCCACCGCTGGGACGTTCCGGCCGAGTTCAACATCGCGCATGCGTGCTGCGGCCGCTGGGCCGCCGACCGCACGCGCTTTGCGCTGTACTGGGAAGACGAATCCGGTGCCTCATCGGCGCACACGTTCTGGGACCTGCAGCGCGAAGCCAATCGCCTGTCCAACGTCCTGGCCGGCCTCGGCGTCGCGCGCGGCGACAAGGTCGCGCTGGTGCTCCCCCAGCGCCGCGAAACCGTCGTCGCCCATCTCGCGGTGTACCAGATGGGTGCGGTAGCCGTGCCGCTATCGTTCCTGTTCGGCCCCGATGCACTCGCCTACCGTCTCGGCAACGCCGAAGCGCGGGTCGCGCTGGTCGACGCGCAGTCCGCACCCAACCTCGCGCCGATCCGCGGCGACTTGCCGCAATTGACGCATGTGCTGGGCGTGGCCGGCATGCGTGGCGACGGGCTCATCGATTACGACACCGCGGTGGCCGCGGCGGCGCCCACTTTCACGCCGGTGGTCACGCGCGCCGACGATCCCGCACTGATCGTGTACACCAGCGGCACCACCGGACCGCCCAAGGGCGCACTGATGCCGCACGCATGCCTCCTGGGCAACCTGCCGGGCTTCGTGCATTCACACGACGGTTTTCCGCAACCGGGCGATCTGTTCTGGTCGCCCGCCGACTGGGCGTGGACCGGCGGCCTCATGGATGCGCTGCTGCCCACGCTGTACTTCGGCCAGCCGATCGTCGGCTACCGCGGGCGCTTCGATCCCGAGCGCGCGCTGGCGTTGATGGAGAAGTACCAGATCCGCAACACGTTCCTCTTCCCGACGGCCCTGAAGCTCATGATGAAGGCGTTTCCGGCGCCACGGGAACGCTTCGACGTGAACCTGCGCACCATCATGAGCGCCGGCGAGGCCGTCGGCAGCACGGTGTTCGCGTGGACCCAGGACGCGCTGGGCGCAACGATCAACGAGATGTTCGGGCAGACCGAGATGAACTACATCGTCGGCAACTCGCATACGTTGTGGCCCGCCAAGCCCGGCTCGATGGGCCGCCCCTATCCCGGCCATCGCGTGGCGGTGATCGACGATGCGGGCCGTGAAGTGCCCGTCGGCGAGCCGGGCGAGGTGGTCGTGCATCGCATCGCGCCGGACGGCACGCCCGATCCGGTGTTCTTCCTCGAGTATTACAAGAACCCGGAGGGTACGCGCGGCAAGTACACCGGCGACTGGTGCCATACCGGCGACGTCGCCACCATGGATGCGGACGGCTACCTCTGGTACCAGGGCCGCGCCGACGATGTGTTCAAGGTGGCCGGTTATCGCGTGGGTCCGTCCGAGATCGAGAACTGCATCGTCAAGCACCCGGCGGTGGCCAACGCTGCCGTGGTGCCCTCGCCGGACGAGACGCGCGGCAGCGTGGTCAAGGCGTTCATCGTGCTGGCCGCGGGGCAAGTCCCGTCAGCCGAACTCGAAGCGGACATCCAGCAGCACGTGCGCAAGTTCCTGGCGCCTTACGAATATCCGAAGGAGATCGAGTTCATCGACGCCCTGCCGATGACCACCACCGGCAAGGTGCAGCGCAAGGTGCTGCGCGAACGCGAGCGGGCGCGCAAGGAGGCGCAGTCCTGATCAGGTGACCGTCACCCCCTGCATCATGCCCATGTCCTCGTGGACCAGCATGTGGCAATGCATCACATAGCGCCCCGTGTAGTGCAGGAAGCGCATGCGGAACGTGATCGACGTGATCGTGTCCGGCGTCGGCGCCCCGGTGATCGGCGGCGGATTGGCGTTGAAGGGCAACGCCACCGTGTCCGCCCAGTACCGGTCCTCCTCCTTCAGCCGCTTGCCGTTCACCGCCACCACGTACATCGGATTGACGTGAATGTGGAACGGATGGCGGATGTTGTTGTAGTTGACGATCGTCCACTCCTCGACGCTGTTGAGCGCCACGAGCTGCGTCAGTGCCTTGCTCGACTGGAACGGAATGTAGGTCGTCGGAAACGGCAGCGTGGCCGGCGGCACCGGCGTGGGGAATGGCGTGACGCCGGCCGCCCCGAGCGCATACACCTTGCCGGCGATCTGGCCCTGCGCGTACGTCCAGTCGGGCACCTCGGCCGGCGGGGGGTCGAGGAGCGGCGGCGGTGCGCTCGACGGAAGCACGCGCATCACGATCATGCGCTGCATGCCCCCTTTTGCCGCCAGTTCCTCGTCGGTGATGGGCGTGAGGAAAGGCGTCACCGGCAATGGCTCAGCGGGCAGACTCATGTTGACCGCAAACGGAACCACGACGACTTCCGCGACGATGTCGCCCGCGAGCACGCCGCCGGTGCCGGACGCGCTCGAATTGCGGCCCATCTCGATCGGGAAGGTGCGCAGGTG
>JANNYI010000364.1:0-18116 GCA_031410015.1 Betaproteobacteria bacterium
CGATGATGAGGTCGTCGATCCTGCCGGTGATGTAGAGCTGCCGGTCGTGCATGAAGCCCAGGTCGCCGGTGCGCATGAAATCAACTTCGCCGTCGCGGCCAGTCCGCGCATGAAACGTCGTCGCGGATTTTCCCGGATTGCGCCAGTAGCCCTGGCCGACGGAATCGCCGGCGACCCATATTTCGCCGATGCAGCCAGGTGCCGCGCGGTCGTCGCCGCCGGGCTCGACGATGGCCACGCGCAGCGACCCTACAGGCGCACCGCAGCCGACCAGGACTCGGCTGCCGGGGGCACCGTCGGGCATCGGCAGGACGACGTTGCGGGCCAGCGCATCGTCATCGAACGTGCTGATCGCGGCGCCGCTGCCGGCGACGGGCCCGGTGACCATCAGCGTCGCTTCCGCCAGGCCGTAGCACGGATAGAACGATGAGGGCCGGAATCCGCACGGCGCGAACGCTTCGGCGAAGCGGGAGAGCGTCGCGGGATCGACATTTTCGGCGCCGACGAAAGCAACCGACCACGAGGCAAGGTCGAGCGAGGCGCGCTGCTCCGCCGTGATCTTGCGCACGCAGAGGTCGTAGGCGAAGTTGGGTCCGCCGGAGATGCTGGCGCCCGACCGGCTGATGGTGTCGAGCCACAGAAACGGATTCTGGACGAACATCGCCGGCGCGAGGATGGTGTTGGGGATGCCGCAGTGGATCGGCGCGAGGATGCCGCCGATGAGCCCCATGTCGTGGCAGGCGGGCAGCCAGAAGACGGCCTTCGCGCCGGGACGGACATCGAATGCGTCGCTGATCGCGCGAGCATTGGAAAGAAGATTGCCGTGGCTCAGCATCACCCCTTTGGGTCGGCTGGTGGATCCGGACGTGTACTGGATCATCGCGAGCGCATCGGGCGTCGGATCGTGCGCGGCCCACTTGTCCGCGCCGCTGCCGGGGATATCGTCGGTCGCAGTCCAGCGCAATGCCGCAGGCCGACCGGCGCCTGCCTGCATGCTGGCGATCGTGGCGCGGGTGCTGAGCACCGCCGCCGCCCTGGCGTCGCTGGCCAATGCATGGAATCGCTCGAGCGTTCGTTTCCGTGGCGGATAAGCCGGCACTGCGACGCAGCCGGCATAAAGTGCGCCGAAGAACCCCGCGATGAAATCGAGGCCGGGCGGATAGGCGAGCACGACATTGTGTCCCGCGAGCCCCATCTCCTGCAGGCGCCAGGCAATCGCGCGGGCGCAGCGGTCGAGTTGCGCATAGGTCAGCAGCGGTTGCGACACGTCAGCGGCGACCCGGTGCGCGAACGCGGTGTCGCCGGGGCGCTCCACCGCCAGCCTACGCAGGCGGAGGACGATGTTGTCCTCGACACCGCGCGCATGGGCGCGGGCATCGCGTGCAGCGAGGACGGATGCCGGCGCGACGGTTTCGCGCAACGCAATGACGCTCGCGCCCGGCGCTCGCGGCCGCGCGGTTTCGACGTCCGATTGCGTCCCGGTGATGCTGTCGGCGGAGTGGACTCCGGGATTCCCGGCGCGGGCGCGCGGGACCAGCGCCAATGCGCTGGCGGCGAATCCAGGGCGGAACTGACGGGGCATTACCGCAGCATCGTCCGGCAACAGCATGACGGGCGATCGCTTCGACGGACCGACAGATGCATCAATGTACGCACGCGCATTCCCTGATTGACCGATACGGGCAGCGTAGTCGCCGCCGCAGGCGGAGTCTGTGCGCTATCGAACAGAACGTGAGTCGTGCGCGTGCGGTGCCGGGAGCGGAAGCGCCGTCGGGTATTCCGTACCGTTCGCCGGTCATCGCCAATGTTGGGTGCCGAACATACGGCGGGGACAGGCCCGGGCGAAAATGAGGGGAGATCCGTCTTTGCGCGACCCGCGTGCGGCGGCATTGCCCGCCACTACTCGCTTTGAATGGAGAATCTGCCTTGTCACCCATGCCCCCAGACCCAATGCGCGACTGCCCGCGGAGATGCGCGGTCAAGCCGAGGACGCCCAAGGCGGAATCGCGGCGATCGCCGGCGATCATCGCGGCGATGCTGGCGGCCGCCTGCCTCGCGCTCGCGAATCCTTCGATGGCCCGCGACGCGAGCCATGCGGGCTTCTGGGTCGGCACCTGGAGTGCAAGTCCGCAGGCCGCGTGGAATGCGGTCGCGCTCAACGGCCAGACCGTTCGCCAGGTCGTGCGGGTCAGCATCGGGGGCAGGGAGGTGCGCGTGCGCTTCTCCAATGCGTATGGCACGGAAGCGCTGCGTATCGGCGCCGCGAGGGTCGGGTTGCGCAGCACCGGGGCATCGATCATCAGCGGCAGCGACCGGGTGCTGACATTCAACGGCGCCGAGTCCATGACGATCCCGGTCGGCGCGGTGGCCATCAGCGACCCAGTCCGCCTCAATGTGCCCGACCGCGCCCAAGTGTCTGTCAGCATCCACCTGCCCGGCAGCACGGTCGCCGGTACCGAGCACTTGCTGGGCTTGCAGACCACCTATATTTCGCCCGAAGGCGACTTCACCGGCGCCGATACGCTGCCCACGGCCGCCACCACGCAGTCCTGGTACTTTCTTGCCGGTGTCGACGTGCGCCGTTCGACGCCGGCGAGGGCCGTCGTTGCGCTCGGCGACTCGATCACCGATGGCGTGCGCTCGACGCCGGACGCCAACATGCGCTGGCCGGACCGCCTCGCCGAACGACTGCGGGCGCGCAAGGGCAGCGGCAATGTCGCGGTATTGAATGCAGGCATCAGCGGCAACCGGCTCCTGCACGACACCGTCGGCACCAACGCGTCGGCGCGCCTCGATCGCGATGTCCTCGTCCAGCCGGGCGCGCGGTACCTGATCGTCCTGGCCGGGATCAACGACATCGGGATTCCGATGGCGGCGCGAGCCGACGAAATCATTGCCGCGCATCGGCAGATCATCGAACGGGCCCATGCCATGGGCCTCCTGGTCTATGGCGGGACCCTTGCGCCGTTCCAGGCCTACCTGCCGGGGATCTATTACACCGCCGACGGCGAGACCAAGCGGCAGGCGGTCAACCATTGGATCAGGACCAGCAAGGCCTATGACGCCGTGATCGACTTCGATCGTGCGCTGCGCGATCCGCGCGATCCGACGGTACTGCGCCCCGCTTACGACAGCGGCGACAACCTGCATCCCAACGATGCCGGGTACAAGGCGATGGCGGATGCGATCGACCTGTCGTTGTTCAATCGCCGGCTCCCGGCGGGTCGCCCTCAATAGCGAAAACGCGCCTTGAGTTTCAGCATCGGCGCCTCGACGAGATGCCACATCGCAGTCGCCAGCAGGATCGTCAAACCGAGGCGTGTCGCAAAGGGCGGGAGTTCGTGGATCAGTGACGAGCGCGCGGATAGCCAGTCCAGCAGCGGCCACATGAACAGGTGGATGAGGTAGAGGCCGTAGCTGATCCTGCCGAGAAAGCGAAAAGGCGCGAAATTGAAGAAGCCGAGCAGCCACCGGTTTTCGGTTTGCCACAGGCCCAGCACCATCGCGAGGAATCCGAGCGCCAGCAACGTCTGCATCGGCGGCGGGTGCATGACGTGGTCGATCGACGGCGTCTCCGGCGGGAAGGCCACGAACAGCGCCGTCACCAGGGTGAGGCCGGCCGGGAACATCCACTGGCGGGCCGCCGCGCGGATCTTGTCCGCGGCCCCGGAATGGTCCGCCAGCAACACCGCGCCCACGGCGCCTGCCACCAGGTATTCGCCGCACACCAGCGGGATCAGCCCGTAGGCCGCTTTGGGGATGAACGCGGCACACAGGAAACGAATGGCGATGCTTCCGGCCCAGAGCGCAAGCAGCCAGAGGAGTCGCGCGCGCCCTGGCCGCAGGAGCAGGAACAGCAGCGGAAAAACCAGGTAGAACTGCTCTTCGACGCACAGCGACCAGAAATGGATGCCATACATCCGCGTGGGTTCCCAGGCCATTTCCACAAGGTCAGGCCGGACCCACGTGTAGAAGAAGATTCCCCAGTTCATCACATAGAGCAGATAAACGGGCAGGTAGGCAATGCCGACCGTTGCTGCCGCAAGCGCCAGTACCAGGTAGTAGGCCGGAAAGATCCGCAACGCGCGGCGCACATAGAAGTTCTTGAGCACCTGCTTGCGCGGCTGGTTCTCGTAGGCGATCAGGATCCGGGTGATCAGGAACCCGCTGATCACGAAGAACAGGGAGACGCCGTAGCTGCCCCACCAGAATCGCGTGATGTCGCTGTGGACCAGGAACACAGGCAGGAATGCGAAGAACCGGAGTCCATCGATCTGCGGGCGGTGTTCCAGTGTCTGCAAGGCTGGGAAGTCCGAGGTTGGCAGGCGTCGTCGCGGGATGCATGCCGGCGACGCAGTGTGGCGCGGACGGTCCTGCTGATCGGTGCGGTAGCGAACCCAAGGTTGCGCTGGTTCGCGATCGAGCGGCATCTGGATTATGATTTCGGGCGGCCAAATGCGGCCCAT
Organism: Betaproteobacteria bacterium; assembly: GCA_031410015.1. GTDB lineage: Bacteria > Pseudomonadota > Gammaproteobacteria > Burkholderiales > Casimicrobiaceae > VBCG01. The sequence goes on from JANNYI010000364.1 coordinate 4,467, forward strand.
GGCAGCAATTTCAGCGGAGGACGTACATCGTGTGGTGGATCAGCTATCGAGGTGAAGGCAAGGCCGGCGTCGAGAACATCGGCGTCTTCGAGGACGACGGCACGCCGCGCAAGGTGCATCCGCTGCTGCTCGACCCGTCGCCCAAGGCGCATCCGCTGCACATTGCGCGGGCCTTCGAACTGATCGGCGACGACCTCTACATCGCCAACGCCTGGCGCAAGGACAGCCACATTGCCCGGTATCACCGCCACGGCGACACGTTCCGCTTTGCCGAGGTGGTGGTCACCACCCGGCATGTTTCGGCGATGGTCCACCCATTCGATCTTGCCTTCGGCGACGATGGGCTGCTGTACGTGTCGTGCCAGGACACCAACACTGTCCTCGGCATCGTGCCCAGGACACGCAAACCGGCGCCGGTCGCCTCGCATCTCCTCAAGCACTTTCCCAAGGGAAACTTCCTTCCCGGCACCCTCGTCGCCTCCAGCCAGGGGGGGCTCCCCGAAGCGGGGGACCACCCGCCGCAGGACGTGCCGCATCCGCTGGGCCTCCAGGTGGTGCTCGACGTGCATGGCAAGCCCCGGCACTCCGTGCGTGGCATCGTCGTGCATCGCAAGCACCTCTACGTGGCGGGGGAGGCAGGCAACGTCGTCAAGATCTATGAGCTGGCCACCGGGCGGCACGTGGCGCGCATCGTGGGCAAGACGCTGGCGAAGCCCGTGCATCTCATCCTGCACGGCGACACGCTGTACATCGGCGCCGCCGGCACGGGCAGCATCCTGGCCTGGGACATTCCCAAGGAGGCGCCGCACGGCAAATTGAAGCCGCGCGTGGTGATCGACGCCAAGTTGAAAGCGCCATCCGGCTTTGCCATCGGCCCCGATGGCGACATCTACGTGGCCGAGCGCTTCAACCAGCGGATCCGCCGCTTCTCCGCCAAGGGCAGGAAGAAGGGAACGTTCATCGACGGTCTTCCCGACATGCCCGAGTTCCTGGTGCACGTGCCGGATCAGGTCTAGTCCGTGGATCTCTATGTCATCAAGCTGGACGAAATCATGTGGGGCGGCCTGCTGGTGGCCATCACGATGGCGATCCACGGCACCGGCATGTTCTGGATCCTGCGCCTGGTCGACGCGATCAAGGAACGCTACGATCCGCTGGAGTCCTTCACCGGCGGCCTCAGCCTCGTCATTCTTGCCAGCCTGCTCATCATCATCACCAACATCATCGAGGTGATCGTATGGACAACTTTCTTTTTCCTGCAGGGGGCGCAGACCAACCACCACCGGGCGTTCTATAACGCGTTGCTGAACTTCACCACGCTGCAGGCAAGTTACCTGCCGGAGCGCTGGCAGTTGCTCGAACCGCTCCTGGGTATCGCGGGACTGCTCACCGTCGCGTGGTCCACCGGCATCCTGTACATGCTGGCGCAGGACTTCCAGGACACGCAGATGCGCCTGCGCAAGCGGCGGCGCGAGCAGCCACTGCAGTCGCGCGCAGGGTCCGGGACGGCGCCGGGCGGCGTCCGGGATTGACTTCGGTCAACGTCAGGCGATCGTCGAGCCCTCAACTGGCACAGGCGTTGTACCGTATTGCTGGCCTGTCGGCGGCCGTGTAGCGGAGTTTTCGTCATGAACCGTATCAGTACGCCCTCAATTCTTGCCCTCGTCGCGCTGCTGGTTGTCACCGGTTGCGCCACCCGGCCGGTCAATCCTCCGATCACCGCCGTCGATCCGGAGGGCGGCTATACGTTCCTGAGCCGCCAGAAGTACTTCAAGAACCCGGATAACCTGGTCATCCTTGCCTTTTCGGGAGGTGGCACGCGAGCGGCGGCCTTTTCCTACGGGGTACTCGAATATCTCAAGCGCACCGAGGCGATCGCGCCCGACGGCCGCAAGGTGCGCCTGCTCGATGCCGTGGACATCATTACGGGCGTTTCGGGCGGCAGTTTCACGGCGCTTGCCTATGGCCTTTATGGCGACAAGCTCTTCGACGACTACGTACAGCGCTTCCTCAAGCGCGACGTCCAGGGCGAGCTCATTGCCCGTGCCTTCAGTCCGAGATCCTGGGGCGACCTGGTGTCGACGGGCTGGGGCCGCTCCGAATTGGCGGCCAACTACTACGACGAAATCCTGTTCAACGGCGCCACGTTCGGCGATCTCAACCGCGGCACCGGTCCGTTCATCATGGCGTCGGCCACCGATATCTCCACCGGCGGCCGCGTGGTGTTCAACCAGACCATCTTCAACGTGTTCTGCTCCGACCTGAACGCGGTGCGGCTTTCCCGCGCGGCCGCGGCATCGTCGGCCGTGCCGGTGGTGCTGTCGACCGTCACGATCAACAACTACGGCGGCACGTGCGGGTTCAACATTCCGAAGTGGGTCACGCAGTTCGTGGACCACCCCAATCCGCCGCGGCCCGCGGCCCGCGTGATCCGCGAGCTGAAGGAAGCCGCACCCTACGCCGACAGCAAGCTTCGACCCTACGTCCACCTCGTCGACGGCGGCGTGTCCGACAACGTGGGCATGCGCGGGGTGCTCGACGCGCTCCAGTTGATGGAAGCGATGCACGGCGCGGGCCAGCCGACACCGCTCGACCATGTGAAGCGAGTGATCATCTTCGTCGTCAATTCGCTGTCGTCGCCGCCTACTAATTGGGATGCATCGGAGCAGGGGCCCGGCGTCTTCGACGTGCTGATCAAGGCCACCGGGGTGCCGATCGATCACTATTCCTACGAAGCGGTCGAGCAACTGAAGGACATCGCCGCGCGCTGGCAAATGGGTCGGGAAGTGCGCAGACTGGCCGGGTGCTCCGCGAATCCCGATGGCCCGGTGTGCAAGGTGGTGCAGCCGCCGCTGGCGGAGGTCTATGCCATCGACGTGTCGTTTGCCGCGCTGCCGGACAAGGCCGAACGCGACTACCTGAACCTGCAGCCCACGTCCTTCGTCCTGCCCGCGGAGGCGGTCGACCGGTTGCGGGCCGCGGCGGGAACGGCCATTGCGGTGTCGCCCGAATTCCAGCGCTTGTTGAAGGACCTCGGTGCCAGGGTCGTTGCCGATCCTTCCGCACCGGCGCCCGGACTTGCGCATTGACCAATTGGCGCACGTTCCGCATTGCCGCGGCTGCTCAAGCATAGGCATGGCGTGCCGCTCCCGTTGCCCATCCGACATGTCCTCGCCGCCATGGCGGCCTGCACGCTGCTGGGAACGGCCCATTCGGCACGCGCGCAGGACATCGAGCCGCGCGCCTATTCCAATGCACCCGTCGGCGTCAACTTCCTGATCGCCGGCTACGCCTACACGCAGGGCGGGCTGGCGTTTGGTTCCGCGTCGCCCATCAGCAGTCCCGATCTCACGTCATCGAGCGCCGTCGTCGCCATTGCGCGGGTGCTGGACCTGTGGGGGATGTCGGCCAAGTTCGATGCAACCGTCCCCTATACGTGGCTGTCCGGGTCGGCCCAGTTCAAGGGGCAGTCGGTGCCGTGAACCGTGGACGGCTTTGCCAACTCCGCGTTCCGGCTGTCGGTCAACCTCTACGGCGCGCCTGCGCTCACGCTGAAGGAATTCGCTGCCTGCCAGCAGGACCTGATCATCGGCGCCAGCTTGCGCGTGGTGGCGCCGTGGAGCCAGTACGACGACACCAAGCACGTCAACATCGGTACCAATCGCTGGTCCTTCATGCCGGAAGTCGGCATATCGAAGGCGCTCGGCGCGTGGACACTCGAGGCCACCGTCGCGGTGACGTTCTACACGGACAATGACGATTTTTCAACGGCGGCAAGCTCTCCCAGGATCCGATTTATTCGGAACAGGGACACCTCATTTACGGCTTTGCATCCGGCGTCTGGACGTCGCTTGATGCGACCTACTTCAATGGTGGCCGCACCACCATCAATGGCGTGCGCGATAGTAACCTGCAGCAAAATTGGCGCGTCGGCGGTACCGTAGCGGTGCCCGTGAATCGCCTGAATTCGATCAAGTTCCATGTCAGCAGCGGCGTGGCGGCGCGCACCGACAACAATTATGATCTGGTCGGCATCGCGTGGCTATATCGGTGGGGCGGCGGGCTGTAGCGATCAATCACGGAGACGTTCATGCATACAGGCACTCATTCGATGTTGTCGCGACCGGCGCCGGATCGCAGGTTGCCGCAATGACCGCGCTGGCCATTGCCGCCATCGTGCTGGCCAGCGTGTTCGGCGGCGCGGTCGCCGGCCTCGCCCTGAGGCAATCCCTGCCCGCACACCACTTGAGCGACCAGTCGAAGGACACGTTGAAATCGTCGCTTGGCGTGATCGCCACGATGGCGGCACTGGTGCTGGGCCTGCTGGTGTCGTCGGCCAAGAGCTCATTCGACCGAATGGCGGACGAGCTGACGCAGGCGGCAGCCACGGTCGTGCAGCTCGACCGCACGCTTGCCAGCTATGGCGCCGAAACGAGCGATATCCGGCGTGCCGTGCGCGCTAGCTACCAGCAGGTCGTCGATGTTCTGGTGGCGCAGGATGCGACCCAGCTGGCCCAATTGAAGGCGCCTACGACGGGGAACCGCATCGAGGACGTCGCCGCCGGCATCCGCGCGCTGGCGCCGCGCAATGACGATCAACGCGAACTGCGCATGAAGGCGCTGACCCTGCTCGATGTCGTGAGTGCCAACCGATTGCTGCTGTTGCTGCAGCAGCACGATTCGATCTCGCCGCTGCTGCTCGCGGTGGTGGTGGCATGGCTGACACTCACCTTCTTCGGCTTCGGGCTCCTGGCCCCACCCCGCAACGCAACCGTGGTCACGGCGCTTTTCCTGTGCGCCTTGTCGGTGGCCGGCGCGATCTTCATCATCCTCGAGATGGACGAGCCGCTGAGCGGCATGGTGCGGATTTCGGAGGTGCCGATGCGCAAGGGCCTTGCGATCATCGGCAAGGATTGATGGCGCCGGATCGACAGGCATCGCGTCGAGGAGCGCGGTGCGTTGGCGGTCGTCATTTTCAACGCACCTTGCCAAGGCCATCACCGACGACGATCATGGTCACCGTGATCCCCGAAACGCGCTACGCCAAGAGTGGTCCCTACCATATCGCCTACCAGGTGGTTGGTAGCGGACCGATCGATCTGGTGGTCGCGCCAGGATTCATTTCCAATGTCGAAGGTGCTTGGAACAATCCGCTGCAGGCGCAACTCTTCAAGCGCCTTGCCTTGTTTTGCAGGCTCATCCGGTTCGACAAGCGGGGTACCGGTCTGTCCGATCCGGTATCGGTCAAGGACCTGCCGACACTTGAGGAGCGAATGGACGACGTGCGCGCGGTCATGGACGCCGTGGGTTCGCACAAGGCTGCGTTACTTGGCATCTCCGAAGGCGGTCCGCTGTGCATGCTGTTCGCGGCCACCTACCCCGAGCGGACACAGGCGCTCATCCTGTATGGCACTTTTGCGCGCTGGCTTGTATCCGACGACTACCCCATCGGCATGTCATGGGAGGATTGGCGCGCGATGCTGGCGGAACTGGAAGCGGGTTGGGGTGGCGCCGCCGGACTCGACTGGTATGCGCCCAGCCTGAAGGAGGATCCGAAGCTGCAGCAGATGTGGGGTGGATTCCTGCGCACCGGCGCCAGTCCGGCCTCCGGCTTGGCACTACTGCGGATGAACGAAGAGACGGATGTCCGGCCTGCGCTCGCGGCCATTCATGTCCCGACGCTTGTCCTGCACCGCCGCGGCGACCGTTTGATCGTCGTGGAACATGGCCGGTTTCTTGCCGAGCACATTGCCGGAGCGAAATTGGTCGAGTCGCCCGGCGTGGATCATATTCCGTGGGTGGGCGGAGGCGAGGACATCACGGCGGACATTCAGGAATTTCTTACGGGGGTACGGTCGATGCCCGAACCCGACCGGATGCTGGCCACAGTGATGTTCACCGATATCGTCGGGTCAACCGAACGACTCGTTGCGATGGGCGACAGCCGATGGAAGGACCTGCTCGTGCGCCATAACGACGCCGTGCGAGTGGAGCTGGCGCGTTTTCGGGGACGCGAGGTCAAGACGACTGGCGATGGTTTCCTGGCGATCTTCGACGGTCCCGGCCGCGCGATTCAATGCGCGCAGGCGATTACCACAGCCGCGCGCAAGTTAAGCGTTGAAATTCGCGCGGGATTGCACACCGGTGAGTGCGAGATGCTGCCGCACGACATCGGTGGCATTGCGGTGCATGTCGCCGCCCGTGTTGCAGCCAAGGCAGGTGCCGGCGAGGTGCTGGTCTCGAGAGTGGTCAAGGATCTTGTTTCAGGATCGGGTATCAAGTTCGACTCTCGCGGCACCCACACGCTGAAGGGCGTGCCCGGCAAGATAGCCTTGTTTGCCGCCGTTGTCGGGTGATTCACGGTCTGCGATCGGAATGGCAGCAGGCAGAACGCGCCTTGCGTTGTCCATATATTTTGAGGGGGTGAATCGTTCATGAACATTGATGTCAATGGCAAGCGCGTCGTCGTTGCCGGCGGCAGCCGCGGCATCGGGCGCTCGATTGCATTGGCGTTCGCCGCGGCGGGGGCCAACGTCTCGATCTGCGCGCGCGGCGCGCAGACGCTGGAGGCCACGCGCATCGAGCTTGCCGCGCATGGCGGCATGGCGCACGCGGCCACGTGCGACCTCGCGGATGAAGCGTCGATCCAGCGCTACATCGCGCAGGCCGCGGCGGCGCTCGGCGGCATCGACGTGCTGGTGAACAACGCCAGCGGCTACGGCACGGGCGACGACGAGGCGAGCTGGGACGCGAGCCTGTCCGTCGATCTGCTGGCCGTGGTGCGCGCGTCGCGCGAAGCGCTGCCATTCCTCGAGGCGGCGCGCCATGGCGCCATCGTCAACATCGCCTCGACCTCGGGCCTCAACCCATCCGTGCGGACGCCGGCTTACGGCGCCGCCAAGGCCGCCGTGATCCATTACACGCGCACGCAGGCAGCGGCACTGGTGATGAAGGGCATCCGCGTCAACTGCGTGGCGCCCGGTTCCGTCGAGTTCGACGGTGGCGTCTGGGACCAGCGCAAGGTCAGCAACCCTGCGCTCTACGCAAGCGTGCTGGCCTCGATGCCGGCCGGACGCCTCGGCCGTCCCGAGGAAGTGGCCAGTGTCGTGCTGTTTCTGGCCTCGCCAATGGCCAATTGGGTCACCGCACAGGTCATCAGCGTGAATGGGGGACAGGGGTTCGCGCGGTAGGCCATGCATGGCCCGAAGATCGGGACTAGAATGATCGGCAGGCCGTTCACAACCGCGGAGGCGCCCGATGAAAAACCTGGCCGCTGTGCTGGTTTTTGCCTTGCTTGCCGCATGCGCGACTGCGCCCACCGAGCAACGGGCCGATCGCTACTTCAACGACCGGCTGTTCCTTCCCGCCACCGAACGCATCGATGCTGGCGACGTGTTCGCGCTGAGTGCGGACATGAAGCGTTTTCTCGACATCGAGATCGCCCAGCCCATGCGGACGAAGGGGCGGCAGCGCGCGCTGGTCGACGCGCTCTACACCAGGGGCGAGCTCAAGCTCGAGTACGACAGCGAAACCACGCGCAATGCGGTCGAAGCCTTTGCGGCCCGTTCAGGCAACTGCCTGTCGCTGGTGATCATGACCGCAGCGTTTGCCAAGGAGCTAGGGCTGCACGTCCAATACCAGAAGGTGTTTGTTGACGACGCGTGGGCGCGCAGCGGCGATCTCTACCTCGCCATCGGTCACGTCAACGTGTCGCTGGGTCGCCGGGCCACCGACGGTGGCGGCTTCGGCGCCCGGGTCGGCAAGAGGCCGCCGGAAAGCGACGGCATGATCATCGACTTCCTGCCGCAGCAGGACATGCGCAGCATGCGCACGCGCGACATCGGCGAGGATGTGATCCTGGCGATGTACATGAACAACCGCGCGGTGGAAGCGCTGGTTCGCGGGCAGGTCGACAACGCCTACTGGTGGGCGCGCGAGGCGATGGTGCAGTCTCCCGAACTGCTGATGCCCTACAACACGCTGGGCGCCATCTATCGCCGACATGGCAATCCCAAGGAGGCGGAAGCGGTCCTGGCCATGGTGCTCGAGCGCGATCCCAACTACGTTCAGGCCATGTCCAACATGATCCTGGTGCTGAACGATCTTGGTCGCGGCGCCGATGCCGAACGCCTGGCCGGTCGCCTGAAGCAGGTCGACCCGGAACCCGCGTTCAGTCATTTCAACAAGGGCCTGGTGGCGATGCAGGAGGGCAATGCGCAATCCGCCAAGGAGTCTTTCGCCAAGGAAGTGGCACGCGCGCCGGAGTACCACGAGTTCCACTTCTGGCTGGCGCAGGCCTACTTCAACCTGGGCGAGATCGGGCCGGCACGGGAGCACCTGATGATTGCGATGAAGAGCAGCACCACCAGTCGCGACCATGACCTGTACTCCGCCAAGCTCCAACGTCTCAAGGCAATGCCATAGCCCATTGGATTGGCGCCCGTCCATGCGCCTGCAGGACCCGTCACGGCGGTGGTAGCGGCAGGGTCAGTCCGGCACTTGGGCGGGCTTGGCGGCGGGCTTCATCAACGGCAGCAGGAACAGCACCACGAGTCCGAACGCGGCGTCGAGGCCGAGCGTCACCGGGTAGCCCCAGCGGACGATCGACAGCCCCTGCCACCACGACGTGTAGCTGATCGCGAGATTGGCCATGGCCATGTAGGCAGTGAATTGCGTCGCCGCCACCGCGCGCGTGGTGACGTCCATGAAGAGCGCCGAACGCACGCCGTAGTACAGGCCCTGGCACACGTTGAACGCGATCGTGGCAATCCAGAACGTGATGACGAGCGCCGACGAAGGTTCGCGGCGGCCCGGCAGCAGCACGTCGACCGGCATGATCCATTGCGCCTGCTGCATCGTCCACGCCAGCCACAGCGTGGGGATCACGGTGAGGAAGACGAAGAGCGCCAGCATCCGCCGCCGGCCGAAGCGATCGGAGAGCCAGCCGCCGCTCACGCACGCCAAGGCAAAGGCAACCGTCGACAGCAGGTTGAGCTGCGCGATGCCGTTGTCGTCCATGCCCAGCTCGACGGCGAGGTTCGACTGCAGCGCGAGGCTCAGCGCATACGCGCCGAACGGCAGCAGCGACACGAACACGCCCACGAAGGCGGCGCGCGAGCCGATGAAGGCACGCCACGCGTCGCGGGCGAACAGCGCGAGATCGCGCCCGACGGCGGCCAGCGCGCCGCCCGCGGACGGCGCCCGCACCGGCCCCGGCTTCTCCCGCAGCGGCAGTACGATCAACAGCGTGACCGCGAGGATCGCGCCGACCACGAACAGGTACGTGGTCTGGAAGGGCACCACCGCCATCAGGAACAGCACGCCCGCGCCGCCGATGGCCTGTCCGATCGACGCGCCCGCGAACATGAAGCCGTTGGCCACGCCGCGTTCGTGCTCCGGCAGCACGCTGACCGCCAGCGCATCGATCGCCACGTCCTGTGTCGCGGCGAAGATGTTGTGCAGCAGGATGATCGCGGTGAGCAGCCCCAGCTGCGTCGCGATGTTGAGCGGCATCGCCACCAGCAGCGTGCCCATCATGCCGACCTGGGTCAGCAGGATCCAGAGCCGCCGCCGGCCGAAGCGGTCGGACGAGAACGTGTCGACGAACGGGCCGGCCATCCATTTGAAGGCCCACGGCAGGTAGAGCGAGGCGACGAAGGCGCCGATGGCCTCCGGCCCCAGGCCCTGCCGGCGCATCTGCGTGGCGATGGCCACCGCCGTGAAGCCGAGCGGGATGCCTTCGGTGACGTAGAGCATGAAGAATGCGAGCAACCGGCCGTTCTTGGTGGCCAGCAGGTCGGGGAGAGGCAGGCGCATCCGGGAACGCTAGCACAATGAAGGGGGCTATCGGAATCCTGGCGCTTGCAATTTCGCGCATGCATCGTGCTGCCGGGTGCGGCTACACTGGACGGATGCCGCCGGGGGCGTTGCGTACCGGCGCACTGTTCAATTCAGCAGGGATCCCGATCATGACGTCAATTCCAGTGACAGGCATCATCGACTGGCACGCCCACCTCTACTTCGACGCCGCGTCGCGCGACGCCGCATGGGTCCTGCGTGAGGCCGTGGGCACGCAGTTCGCCGGCCAGATGCAGCTTGGTCGTTTTCACGAAAAGCCGGTGGGACCGCATCCGCTGTGGAGCTGCCAGATCGCGTTCGGCCCGGCGGAATTCGCGCAGATCGTGCCGTGGCTGGCGCTCAATCACGGCGCAATCGACATCTTCGTGCATCCCAACACCGGCGACGAGTTGCGCGACCATCGCGACTGCGCCATCTGGCTCGGGCACGACCATGTGCTGGACCTGCGCGCGGTTGGCGGGACTTAGGCGGGTCAGGTCAGCAGCGCCACCGCGCCGGAAAACGTCAGGAAAGCCAGCGCGGTGGATACGAGGATGATCCGCGCGATGCGGCCATTGTCGGCGTCAAAGCGTTCGGCCAGCATCGCGACGTTGCTGGCCGACGGCAGCGCCGCCACCAGCACGATCACCGTCAGTGCGAAGCGATCGAGCGGCACGCCAAGGTCGATGGCTGCCACGCCGATCGCCAGCACCAGCAGCGGATGCACCACCAGCTTGATGAGCGCCACCGGCACATAGTCGTCCAGCGGTGTCGGGCCGCGGCTTTGCATCTGCGAGCGCGCCAGCACGGCGCCGATCGTGAACAGCGCGACGGGCGACGCCGAGTCCGCCAGCAGCCCGACCGTCTGGCCGATGGGCTGCCACAGCACCAGCCCGGTAGCCGAGGCCAGCGCGCCCAGCACGATCGCCCACGGCATCGGATTGGCGGCGACCCCCTTCAACGCGTTGCGTACCGCCACGCTGGCGCCGTGCGTGTCCGCCCCGGCCAGCCGCGACAGGGCGATGCACAGCGAACTCGTGAAGAGCAGGTCGACGAGGATCGTGACGATCGCCGGTCCCGCCGCCGCCGGTCCCAGCAGCGCGACCAGCAGCGGCACGCCCATGTAGCCGGTGTTGGGAAAGGCGCCCACCAGCGCACCGAACGCGGCGTCGTTCCAGCCGATGCGGCCGTGCCGGGTCACCGCTATGGTGAACGCGACGATGACGACGGCGCAGATCCAGTAGACGACCGCCACGCCCGGATTCAGAAGCTGGCCCACCGGCGTGGAGGCGCCGAAGCGATACAGCAGGCAGGGCAGCGCAAAGTACAGCACGAAGGTGTTGAGCCCGGCGATGGCGGGCAGCGGCAGGTAGCCGCGGCGCGTGGCGAGGTACCCGCACAGGACGAGCGCGAAGAACGGGAACGTGACCAGCAGGATGGCAAGCAACGCGACCTCGTCCGTCTACATCGGCACGATGTGGTTCCACAACGACGGCCGCGGCGTCACGCCGTGGCCGGGTCCGCCCGGAACGCGGTAGAAGCCGTCCGCGCAGCCCATCGTGGTATCGACGAACTGGAGGTTGCGGTCGAACACCGAGTGCTGGTACTCGTGATACGGACAGTTGCGCAGCGTGGCGGCGGCATGCAGGCTGGCCGCGAGGAAGATGCCGATGCCGATCGTCGCGTGCGGGATCACGCCGGCACCGTCGGCTTCGGCGCGGCGCGCAATGGCGCAGAACTGGGAGACACCGGTGTGCGCCATCTCCGGCTGCACATAGGCAAGCGGCGCGCAGTCGAGGCGCAGCGCAGCTTCGTGGATGTTGCGCCACTCCTCGCCTGCGGCAACGGGCAATCCCGATTCGGCGACCACGCGCGCGAGACCCTTGACGTCCTCCGGCGCGCAGGGTGCCTCGATGAAGTACGGTCCTGCCGCAGCCATGCCGTGCGCCAGCGCGATCGCCTCATCGGCGCCGTACTTCCAGTGCATGTCCACCATCAGGTCGGCATCGGCGCCAAGGCCCGCACGCAATGCGTGCATCTCCGCCGCGACGCCTTCATGCGACACGACGGCAGCGTACTTGATGCCGCGAAAGCCGCGCGCGTGCCACGACCGCGCCAGCTCGACGCGCTCGGCCAGCGTGGCCTTGGGCAGGCCGGAAACATAGGCCGGAATGCGCTCGGTGCGGGCGCCGCCCAGCACCTGTGCCAGCGATACGTTGTCGCGGCGCGCTTTCAGGTCCCACAGCGCGATGTCGATCGCGGCCAGCGCGTCGCCGTAGAAGCCGCCGGAGCCGCCGCGCACGCGCATCAGGTCGTAGAGCTCGTCGTAGACAGCGGCGGGATCGTCGCCGGAGCGCCGCAGCACGATGGGAATCATCACGTCGCGCAGCAGCGCCACGACCGCCTCGGGCGCAATGATGCCGTAGGTTTCGCCCCAGCCGACGGTGCCGTCGGCGGCGGTGACCTTCACCAGCACGGAGCGGTCGACGGTGGGGTAGATCGTGCGGTTGCCGCGGCGCACGAAGTAACCGCGCTCGTTGACCTCCTCGCCGGGGCCGAGCGGACCGAGATAGGGCGTGTCGCGCGGCAGCGCGATGACGATGGGATCGACCGCAACGATGGTGCCGGGTGCGCGCATCATGGGGCCGAGTATAGCCAAGCGTGGGCGACCCCCGGGCGGCCGGGGTACCTGCGCGGCTGAAGCCTCCCCGCCGGTACCGCCGTCCTGCCCCCGTCCGCGTGGTACCGGGGGCCGCTTCAGAAATAGGGCGTAGGGTGCCTGGGATCGAGGCTGGCCCACGCATGGCCTACGCGACGCATGAATGCCCGCCCGTTGCGGGTCCGCCGGGTCACCATCTGCCACGCGACCGACCACCATGGCCGTGCCGGCTGCGGCAGGCACAGGCGGGCGTCGTCGTGCGCCTGGATGATGGTGACGCCATCACGTTCGACGGTCCATGCATCCCCGGCGTGCAGGATGACGTCGTCGTAGCTGCGCTCCTGGGTGATCCACACGGTGCCGCGGGTCACGCGAATGAGCGTGCCGCGCGCGTCGGCCAGCGCCATATACGACGCGGTGGCAAGATCGATGGTTGAATTCGCGGTACGGTTGGACATGGTCGGACTCCTTGTGGGTTTACATGCGCCCGATGCATACTGCAAGCCAAGTGGCGGATGGACCGGTGGACGGCAACGGGCATCTGGTGTTGATGGATAATCCGCTTCGGCTCTCTACCCATCAAACGGTGAATGCGCATGCGTGGCATGCGTAAAGCTCATGCAAAAGACCCTGCGCCTCCTGCCGTCCCTGGACTTTCTCCGTGGCTTCGAGGCCGCGGGGCGGCGCCTGTCGTTCACGCTTGCAGCCGAGGAGCTCTTCCTCACGCAGTCGGCGCTGTCGCGGCAGATCAAGGCCATCGAGGACGCGCTGGGCGTGGCATTGTTCGAGCGCGGCCACCGCGCGCTGACGCTGACGGCGGCGGGGCGCGTCTTCCACGGCGAAGTCACGGCGGAGTTGCGCAATCTCGCCGCGGCGGTGGACGCGTTGCGCGCGCGCCAACGGCCCGCCGGGCTCAAGGTGTCCACCACGGTGTCCTTCGCGTCGCTGTGGCTGATTCCAAGGCTGTCCACGTTCCGGGCGCGCCATCCCCAACTCGAGGTCTACGTCGCGGCCGACGATTCCGTGGTGGACCTGGCGCGCGGCGAAGTCGACGTGGCCGTGCGCTATCTCGTCGACGCCCGCGCGCCCGATGCCGCGGTCCGGCTCTTCGGCGAGCGGCTGCTGCCGGTGACCAGTCCGCGGCTGCTGCGCCG
>JANNYI010000365.1:0-5300 GCA_031410015.1 Betaproteobacteria bacterium
GGTGATGCCCTGCGGCGCCAGCCGCAGGCGCAGGCCCTTCTCCACTTCCATCGCGGCGTTGATGGGGTTGGTCATGTCGCCCGCAGCCGCGCGGCCGCCGACCAGCCGTGGCTGCATCTGCGCCTCGACCAGCACGTAGCGATGACGCTCGGTGATGGGCAGGTCAAGCTGGTAGTACACGTACGTGAAACTGATCTTGGTCACTTCGCCGATCGTGACGCCGCGCAGCTTCAACTTCGAACCGATGTCCAGGCCCTGCACGGACTCCTTGAAATAGGTTTCGATGGTGACGCGGCGCTCGAAGATGCGGCCGGTGCCGATGATGCCGAGCAGAACCACCAGCGCGGCGATCGCGCCGATCACGAACAGCCCCAGCTTGAAGTAGTTGGCCTTCTGGCTCATGGCAGCAACGCGCGGTCAGGCCGCGGCAAGTTCGGCTTCGCGGTGGAAGAACTGGCGGACATAGGGGTCGGTGGATTCGTCCCGCAGCTTCCGGGGATCGCCCTCGGCGATGATGCCCTTGGTGCGCTTGTCGAGCATGATGATACGGTCGGCGATCGCATAGATGCTCGCAAGTTCGTGGGTGACGATCACAAAAGTGACGTTGAGGCTCTCCGACAGGCGCCGGACGAGTGCGTCCAGTTCCGCCGACGTGATGGGGTCGAGCCCGGCGGAGGGCTCGTCGAGGAACAGGATGCGCGGGTCGAGCGCCATGGCCCGTGCGATGGCGGCGCGCTTCTGCATGCCGCCCGAGATCTCCGCCGGCAGGTGCCCGGTGAATTGCTCGAGGCCCACCAGCGAAAGCTTCATCCGGCTGATGAGCTCGATCTGTTCGCGATCGAGCGCCGTGAAGGCTTCGAGCGGCAGGGCAACGTTTTCCTGCAGCGTCATCGATCCGAACAGGGCGCCCGACTGGTACATCACGCCGAACTTGCGCAGGATCGCGGAGCGGCGATCGCCGTCCGCGGCCACGATGTCGTCGCCCTCGATCAGCACGCTTCCGTTTACCGGTGGATACAATCCGATCATGTGCTTCAACAGCGTACTCTTGCCGCAGCCGGAACCGCCAAGGATCACGAACACCTCGCCGCGACGCACGTCGAAGGAGACGTGCTCGAGGATGGTCCGGTCATCGTAGCCCGCCGTGAGGTCCTCCACCCGGATGATGACGTCGTCGCTCATGTCAGATGTCGAGCAGGAAGTACATGAACGCGAAGATGCCGTCGACGACGACGATCAGCACGATGCCGGACACGACGGCGCGCGTGGCCGCATCGCCCACGGCCGAGGCGCCGGCGCTGGTCTGCAGGCCGCGCAGGCAGCCGATGCCGGCGATCAGGATCGCGAAGACGAAGGACTTGACGAAACCGGCCATGAAGTCGGAGAAACCGACGATGCCCTCGACTTCCTTCACGAACGTGACGAAGGGAATCGAGAACGACAGCATCGTGAAGGCGCCGCCCAGGAGCCCGACCAGCACGGCGAAGATGGTGAGTAGCGGCGTCATCAGCAGCGCGGCGATGATGCGCGTGGTGACGAGGAAGCGCACCGGGTCGAGCCCCATCGTGGTCAGCGCGTCGATCTCCTGGTTGACGCGCATCGTGCCGATCTCGGCGGCAAAGGCCGCCCCCGAGCGCCCCGCAAGCAGGATCGCCGTCATCAGCGGCCCCAGCTCGCGCAGCATCGACAAGCCGATGAGGTCGGCCACGAAGATCTCCGCGCCGAATTTCTTCATCGGCACGGCCGACTGGAACGCAAGGATCACGCCCAGCAGGAACGAGATCAGCGCGACGATGGGCAGCGCGTCGGCGCCCACCCGCTCGCAGATCACCGTGACGTCGCGCCAGCGCACCGTCGACGGATGGCGCACCGCATACGCCAGCGCGGCCACCACCTGCCCGATGAACACCACCTGCTCGCGCATGTCGCGCAACATGCCGGACGTGGTGCGTCCGATTTCCTCGATGGCCGGACGGCGCGGCGGCGGCGGATCGAGGTCGTGATCCAGCGCTGCCGGGTTGTATTGGCGCAACAGGTCGCCGAACGCGGGCTTGAGATTGGTGACTTCCACCGGCGTGGCGCGCGGCTGGCGCAGCAGATCGACCAGCAGAGCGACGCCGGCGCCGTCGCAATAGTCGACCTGCGCCGCGTCCACCACCACGCCGCGGGTGCCGGCCTGGGTCAATGCGCGCAGCGCATCGCGCCAGACGGCAGGAATGGTCTGCGCGTCGAGGCGGCCGGACAACGCAAGCAGCAGGCGACCGTCGGCCGCGTCGGAAACAGCCAGCGCCGCGGAACTCATGGGGCCGCGCCGGCTGCGAATGCAGCGCTTGGCGGCCGATCAGGATTCGTGATGGGAGGGAGCGTTCTGGACACGGAAACGTCGGGTCTTGAGCCAAGTCAAAACGTGAACGAGTTTAGCACGCACCCGACGCTTGTTCGACGTCCCGCGCAGTGGCGCCCTGGGGCCAAGGCGCCCCGCTGGTGTAGAATTTAGGTCCGGAACCCATGGACGCGAGCACGGTCTCACCCAGCGCAACGAACCCGTCACGGCACCCCTTGAACGCGGGTGCGGACTCGCGGTCCCGGTTCCCTTGTCCAACGAACGGCTACGGAGTGGCTCCTACGTGAAAAACCTATACATCGCCCTGTTCATCGGCGCCGGACTGATCGCCGGTGGCGCGGTGGCGCAAACGCCCACAGGCACCCTCGGCAAGATCAAGGCCGCCAAGGCCATCAATGTCGCGTTTTCGGGCGACTCGCTGCCGTTTTCGTTCGTCGGCCCCAACAACCAGCCCGCGGGCTACTCGATCGACCTGTGCAATCGCGTGATCGCCCAGATCGGCCGCGCGGTGGGCGAGCCCAATCTCAAGGTCAACTGGATGGTGGGTTCGGTCACCGAACGCCTGCAGATGGTGGCCTCCGGCCGCGCCGACCTCGAGTGCGCCAACACCACGCAGACGCAGTCGCGACTCGCCAATGTGGACTTCTCGAACCTCATCTTCATCGACGGCGGCGGCTTCATCGTCAAGAGCGACTCGTCCGTCAACAAGATCACCGACATGAGCGGCAGGAAGGTCGCCGTGCAACGGGGCACCACCACGGAAGCCCGGCTCAACGAGACAATGAAGCGCAGGCTGGTCAATGCCACGATCGTGCCGATCGGCGACGCCAGCGAGGGACTGGCGATGCTGGAGGCGGGCAGCGTCGACGCTTTCGCCGGCGACAAGATCAAGCTCATCGGGCTTGCCGCCCAGTCGAAGGACCCGTCCAAGCTCGCCATGCTGACCGAGGAACTGTCGTTCGAGCCCTACGCGATGGCGCTGCCGCGCAACGACTCGGCGCTGCGCCTCGAGGTCAACCGCGCGCTGACGCAGGTGTATGTCGGTGGCGAGATCGAAACGATCTTCGCCGCCTGGCTGGGCAAGCTGGGCCGCCCCTCCGGCCTCCTCGCCGCCATGTTCCTGCTGAACGCGATCCCCGAGTGATCGCGGGCCACCACTTTTTCCGGAGACTTCCCACATGATGATCAGTGCAACCCTGCGCCGCCTTGGCGCAATTGTCGCGGCGGCCGCCGCGCTGACGCTGGCCGGCTGCAACACGCCGCCCGCGTTTCAGGTGACCAACTCCGAGGGTAGCCGTGTCGGCACCGTCGAGTCCATCCAGCAGCACCAGGTGCAGAACATGAACAACGCCGCCGGTGCCATCGGCGGCGCGTTGATCGGCGGCGGACTGGGCAGCCTCATCGGCGGGGGCACCGGTCGCACGGTGGCCACGGTGGTGGGTGCGGTGGGCGGCGGCTTTATCGGCAATGAAGTGGCCAACCGCGACCAGACCACGGTCTGGGTGATCGGCGTGCGTTACAGCGACGGCAGCTATGCCACTGTCCAGCAGACCGCCGCGCCCGGCCTGCGCATCGGCGACCGCGTACGCGTGTCGTCCAACGGTATCGAATTGCTGCGCTGACAAGCAGGCGGCATGCAGTACGAGGTTCGCGGTGCGGACTCGCCGCACGGGACCCGAATTTCAAAGAGGAGATGCAAATGAAACTGTCACTACGCAACCTGTCGGCTTCGTTGTTGTTCGCGGTCACCGCGCTGGGCTTCACCGCCGCGGCGCAGGCCCAGTCGGATCAGCAGAAGCTGGTCGACTCGGCCGACGTCACGCTGTCCAATTTCATGCGTGACCCGGAAATGAAGTGGCTGCAGCAGAACATCCATCGCGCCAAGGCCGTGCTGATCTCGCCGGAAATCGTCAAGGCGGGCTTCATCGTCGGCGGCTCCGGTGGACGCGGCGTGCTGCTCGCGCGCGAGGGCGGCACGGGCAAGTGGGTCGGCCCGGCGTTCTACACGCTGGCCACGGCCAGCATCGGCTTCCAGGCCGGCGTTGCCGCCTCGGAAATGGTCACACTCGTGATGACGGACAAGGGCATGAACTCGCTTTTGTCCACGTCGTTCAAGTTCGGCGCGGATGCCAGCGTGGCCGCGGGCCCGGTCGGTGCGGGCGCCAAGTCCGACGTCGTTGCCGATCTGATCGCATTCAGCCGGTCGAAGGGCATTTACGGCGGCCTGAACCTCGACGGCACGGTCGTCACGGCCAATGACGACTGGAACGCCGCGTTCTTCGGCAAGAAGGTTCTGCCGCCGGACATCCTGGTGCGTGCCAACGTCAGCAACAAGGGCGCCGACAAGCTGATCGCTGCCGTTGCCAAGGCCGCCACGAAGTAATCGCACCCGGCAATACGTTGCAGAAAACAGGGCCCTTCGGGGCCCTTTTTTTGTGCCCCGGAAAACCTGGCTCAGTGCGTCCGCGGCGCGCCGAAGATCGACTCGAGCGACGGCGCCGCAGGCGGCGCATGCAGGTGCAGGTCGCGCTCGAGGTCGTTGAGGTGCAGGACCATGCGCCGCACCGCGCGCTTCGCATCGTGGGCGGCGATGGCGTCGAGAAGCTCGAGATGATCGGCGTGCGCGTGCACGCGGTCGGGCTGCTCGTACAGCGCCACGGCGAGCGACGTCTGCAGCACCAGTTCGTTGAGGTAGCGGACCAGGACCGGATTGCCGCACAGCCGGCCCAGCGCCTCATGGAAGGCCAGCGAGAGCTTGAGCCCCCGGGCCCGCTCGCCGCGATGATAGGCGGCCTCTTCGCTGCGCACGAGGCGCCGCAGTGTGGCGATCTCGTCGCGGGTGATGCGCGCGACAACATGCTCGACGACCGCCGCCTCGATCGCGCGCCGCGCGGCGAACATGTCGGTCACCTCCTGCGTCGACGGGCGCGCCACCACCGCCACCCGCCGGTCGCGC
>JANNYI010000366.1:0-3616 GCA_031410015.1 Betaproteobacteria bacterium
CTCAAGGTTGACCAGGAAGGCACTGGTGCTGATCAGCGTGCAGTTCGGCGGCAGCGCCATGGCATGGCGAATGAACCACGCGTCCTCGAACAGGACCAGGGCGCGAACACCCGGTGCCTCGGCGCGCAGCGATATCAGCAGACTTTGTATCGAAAGTTCGCCCGCATTGCGCAGCACTAGTGTCGGATCTGTTTGCCGCGCAAGCTTGAACAGCGCCCCGATCGTGGTCTCCCGCACCTGGATTTGCCGGGCGTGGCTGACAAAGAATTCGCGCAAGGCGACGGCCTCGGCGGAGGCTCCTGGCAACGCGCCACGGTCGAACGTTTCCTGCCTGACAACATCGGTGACAACGAGCTGCGCCTTGAGCAAGACATGCAACAAATCGGCGCCCGCCAACGAAAATAGAGGCCCTGCGTCCGGAACCAGCAGGACCGGTGTCATTGCCGCTTGGCCGGCCCCACCTTGCGCGCGCGCGACTTGCGATCAAGACCGAAGGCCGCCCGAAATTCGTCATAAGTCTCATCCGCCTGCCGCGCCACGATGTCGTCGGCGAGTTTTGGCACGGGCAATCCGGTTTCGCGCAGCAGCGCAAGAAACAGTCCGGCGTCCTGCATTCCCAGTGCGTCCGCAGCATTGGTCAAGGTGCGCTTGCCCAGGCTGTATTCAAGACACACCTGCTGCGCCGCGGATACCTCGGGGCGCGGCTGGCGCGTGCGCATGCTCGAAAGGAAGCTGTTCACCAGCTTGTTGAGTGTGGTCCCGTGTTCGGAGGCAAAGGCCTTGGCTTCCGCCAGCGCCTGCTCGTCGACCGCAAATGTGATGTTGGGCATATGTTTTTCTACGTCAATTTACACACATTTTCGTGTAAATATTGCGACCAGTCAACGTTTAGGGATTGATCCAGAGAGCCTGATGCCCTAGATCAGCCCCCGTTCAGCAAAGGACACCACCCGCGCCCCGGCCACAATGAAATGATCGAGCGTGCGGATATCGACCAGCGCCAGCGCCTGCTTCAGCGATTGCGTCAGCAGTTCGTCTGCCCGCGAGGGCTCGGCCACGCCGCTGGGGTGGTTGTGGGCGAGGATGACCGCGGCGGCGTTGTGCTCCAGCGCCGCCTTGACCACCTCCCGTGGATAGACCGAGGTTTGCGCCAGCGTGCCTCGAAACAGCTCCCGCGCGGCCAGCAAGCGATTCTGGCTGTCGAGAAAGATCACCAGGAATGCCTCGTAGGGCAGCGGCGCCAGCGTAAGGCGCAGATAGTCGCGGACCGCCTCCGGCGACGACAGCGCGTCGCGCGCCGCCACATCGCAGAGCAGCGCCCGGCGCACAAACTCGACCATGGCCTTCAATTCCGCCGCGCGCGCAGGCCCGAGCCCACGCAACCCCCGCAGTTCCGCCGCGCCCGCGGCCAGCACGCCAGCCGCGCCGCCGAATCGTTGCAGCAAGCCGCGCGCCACCTCGAGCACCGGCCGCCCCGGCACGCCGCTGCGCAGCAGCACCGCCAGCAACTCGGCATCCGTGAGCGCCGCCGGGCCGAAGGCCAGGAGCCGCTCGCGCGGACGTTCGGGGCAAGCGAGGTTGGAATGGTGAACCCGGGGAATACCTGGCTCGATCGACCTCGAGTCCGCATGCATCGTCATCGCCGGCACCCCCTTCGCAATCAGAATGCGCAGAGTGTATTCATCGCTGCAAGCGATCTTCCATCAGCCGAACAGACGAGTCAGTGGACCATCAGCAATCGAATGAAAATACCCACATTCAGTGCAACAAGTACCCCGAACATCCACTTGAGTGTCTCGACCTTACCGCCCAATTCGAGCTTGAGTTCGGTCATCACGGTCTCGATCTTGGTCTCAAGCCGGGCCTCCGATGTTGCCACCTTCGTCGACAGATTATTCTCCAGCGCAACCAGATCGCCCGGAAAGGCAATGGACCGCGACAGCGCTTCGCCAAGCGCCTTGGCCTGCATTTCTGCCTGGCCCAGCGGAACCCCCGCCGTTTCCAACTTCTTGGCGTAGTCCAGCGTATCGAATTGAATGCCAACTGCCATCGTTGTGGCTCCCGTGAACATCGTATCAGAAGTGTCCTGAGGTACTTCGCGCAGGGCCGTTGCCCCTTGCGCAATTGCTACAATCGAAGTCAACTGTAAACTTCGCCGCAAGCCACCTTCCATCAGCCGAACAGTCGAGCCAACGATGAGTGCAAGCGCAGCCCACGACCGCAACGACGTCCATCCGGCGCGCGTGGTCCTTGGCGTCACGGGCGGCATCGCGGCCTACAAGGTGGCCGAACTGACGCGCCTCTTCGTGAAGTCGGGCACCGTCGTCGATGTGGTGATGACCACGGCGGCCACCCGCTTCGTCAGCGCGATGACCTTCCAGGCGCTCTCCGGCCGCCCGGTGCTCACCGACCTCTGGGACACCGGCGCCGCCAATGCGATGGGCCACATCGATGTCTCGCGCGGCGCCGATGCCATTCTCGTCGCCCCCGCCTCCGCCGATTTCCTCGCCAAGCTGGTGCACGGCCGCGCCGATGACCTCCTGTCCACGCTGTGCCTCGCCCGCGAGTGCCCGCTGCTGGTGGCCCCCGCGATGAACCGCCAGATGTGGGCCCATCCCGCCACCCAGCGCAACGTCGCGCAACTGCGTGCCGACGGCGTGGTGATCCTCGGCCCCGACAATGGCGAGCTGGCCTGCAAGGAAAACGGCGACGGCCGCATGCTGGAGGCCGACGCGCTGTTTGCCGCGATGGTTGCGTTCGCGCAGCCCAAAGTGCTTGCCGGCAAGCGCGTGCTGTTGACCGCAGGCCCCACGTTCGAAGCCATCGACCCGGTGCGCGGCATCACCAACAGCAGCTCGGGGAAGATGGGGTTCGCCCTCGCGCAAGCTGCGGCGGATGCCGGCGCGCAGGTGACGCTGGTGGCCGGACCGACCGCGCTGCCCACGCCGCACGGCGTGACGCGCGTGAACGTCGTCAGCGCGGCGCAGATGGCGCAGGCCGTGATGGCAATCGTTGAGAGGCAGGACGTCTTCATCGCCGTCGCCGCCGTGGCCGACTACACGCCGGCCGCCGTGCAGGAACAGAAGATGAAGAAGTCAGCCACTGCGTTGACGCTCACGCTGCAGCCCACGGCCGATATCCTCTCCACCGTGGCCGCGCTGAAAAACGCGCCCTATTGCGTCGGCTTTGCCGCAGAGAGCCACGACGTCGAGCGGCTGGGCGAAGAGAAGCGTCTGCGCAAGAAATTGCCCTTGCTGATTGCGAATCGTGCACAGGACGCACTGGGCAGCGACTTCAACGAAGTCACGCTGCTGGACGACACCGGCGCGAAAGCGATGCCGCGGCTGGACAAGGTGACGCTGGCGCGGCAGCTGGTGGCGGAGATTGCCAGACGCCTGCCAGGAGCGGCGCGTTGAGTCCGACCGGCAGGCCGTCGATCGCGCTGAAGGTGCTCGACGAGCGCATCCGGCCACACCTCCCCGCTTACGCCACCCCTGGATCCGCCGGGCTCGACCTGCGGGCCTGCATCGATGCGTCGTTGACGATTCAGCCCGGCGAGACGCACCTCGTGCCTACTGGCATCGCCATTCATATCGGTGACCCGGGCTTGGCGGCG
>JANNYI010000367.1:0-12904 GCA_031410015.1 Betaproteobacteria bacterium
GCGGCGGCTCCATCGCCGATCCGTTCAACCACGACATCGCCAAGAACTACTACGCCAACATCCAGTCCGGGGAAAAGCCCAACGGGGTTCCCACCATCCTGTACGGTCCGCTGCCACTCGCCACCTACGATGCCAGTTTCCAGAAGTACGACTATCCGAGCCCCAACTCCAGCTACAGCGTGCGCTGGGTCATCGAGCGCATGTGCCAGGGCAGCGCGCCCGCGCCCGGACCGTTCACCGGCGACCCGCTGACCACGACCGGGCTGCGGGCCTGCGACCTGCTGGTGCCGAAAGTCTCGACGGCCGGCACGTCGATGGAAGAGCTGCCCGCGATTCCGCCGGTCCCGCTGTACCGCGTTTCGATTCGCGTCGACGGCCCCGCCAATTCCGTCACCTATGCACAGGCAATGCTTCGCTAGCCATCGCTATCACAGGACTCACCATGACTGATACGACAACCCGCGCCCGCAAACTCGTTGCCGGCGCCATGGCTTTGCTGATGGCGATGGCACCCATCGGTCCCGTTGCCTTCGCGGCGCCTACCGTGCTCACCGATCTGCCGATCGCGGCCAAGGTGGCGGCCAAGCCCAATCTGCTCTACACACTGGACGATTCCGGCAGCATGTCGCTGTCCTACATTCCCGACGTGGTCGTGGCGGGCCCGGGCTACTGCAGGAACGCGAACGGCATTGCCGTCACGGCCTGCGGCACCAGCTTCACGTGGGGTCGCGACCTTCCCATGTTCGCCTCCGAATTCAACCGGCTCTACTACAACCCCAACGTCACCTACGACCCGCCCATTGACGGCCTGGGCAACCAGGCCACCTACGCCAACCCGGACGGGCTTCCGGGCGTTACCGCCTACAAGTACATGACCTCGGCCAAGACGGCGGCATGGACATCGGTCAAGACCGACCCCTATCTTTCCGGCGCCGTAGCCGTCCCCGCACTGACTGCCCTGGTTGCCGTGAATGTCTATTGCAATACCGACTGGCCCCTCGACAACCCGGTCAATCTCGCCAGCGTCGGCAACACCTACGGCGAATATTCAGCGACCGCGGGCCGGGATTGCCGCATCAACGGCACCAGCTACGATGCGATCGCGGGCGCGCCGGCTGTCGTCGACGACTACAACTATCCGTACAACAAGACCGACACGGTCAACGATCCCAAGTATTACGCTCGCCAGGGCGGCAACCGGGTGATCTGGTGCAAGACCGGCGCCGCCGGCTGGCCCAAGACCACGGCTGGCTGTCCGTGGACCTGCACGCCGAGCGGCACGCTGACGTACCCGACAGGTCTAGTACAAACATGCGTTGGCAATTCGCCTGTCCAGGGCGCGCCGTGGACCTACGCGCCACTCGGTTGCGACACCAACCTTAACTACCAGGCATCGGGCTGGTCGCCCACCGCGCCCCAGATACCGTTTCAGTGCGTCGGGACGATCGGCGTCGAATGCCTGCCGTGCACGCGGACCGGAATTGTCGTGCAACGCAACGCCTACTGCAGCATCAACACCGGTGTCTGGTGCGGCACCACGGGTGCGCCCGCGACGACGCCCATCGCCGTTAGCAATCCGGCATGCCTGCCAACGACCGGCACCACGCCGACAGGGTGCACGACGGGCACGCTGACGGCCCCCACCGCCTGCAATCCCATCGCCACCGCCAATTGCAACATGACCTACGGCGGCACTGGCGGCACCGGCGGCACCACGCTGCTCAACAATTCCAACGGCGCCGGCGACACGTGCCGCCACAACAACTATACGGGCGCCTACGTTTCGACGCGGTTCACCTATCCGGAAACGTTGTTGGTCGACGCCACCAAGTTCAACAAAGCCGTCAGTGACGGCACCTGCGGCTCGATCATTTCGACGGTGGCCATCCCCCGCCACTATTACTCGATCGCCTCGGTGCAGTTTTGCGGCTCGACCATCGCCACGGCCAACTCGCCGTGGCGCGGGTTCGGCACGGGCACGTGCCAGAACAAGAACGACCTCGGCACCTACAAGAACGTCCAATTCGGCAAGTTCACGCGCACCGGCCTGGTCAACGACGGCCGCACGTTCCCCTACACCGATCCGTTCAGCGGCGTGGCCGGCGCGCGTACCTACGCGGAGGAAATGACCAACTACTCCAACTGGTATGCGTACTACCGCACCCGCATCCTGGCCGCCAAGACCACCACGGCCATCGCGTTCAACATCGTCGACAACAAGTTCCGGGTCGGCTTCCACGTGATGACTGCGGTGGCGACCAACTGGCTCGACGCCGGAGACTTCGTGTCGGGCGCAGGCTTGCAGCGGGAGAACTGGTACAACAAGCTGTTCGCCGTCCCCATCACGGGGGGCAGCAAGACGCCGACACTCGATGCGCTGATCCGGATCGGGCAATTGGTTGAAAACGGCGCCGGCGCCGTCACGGGCCTGCCCGCGCATACCGATCCCATTCCAACGGTGGCCGGCAACCCGGTGACCTGCACCAACAACTATCACATCCTGTTCACCGACGGTTTCACCGACCAGGTTGCGTTGCCCACGGTCGTTGGCGAAGTGGACGGCGGTACTGTGCCTGCCCGCGGTGCCAGCGTTGGCGGCAAGCCGGCACTGCCGGCCGACCCGGGCGCGTCGGCGCCGACGCGTTCGCTGTCCGGCCTGAACCCGCTGGTCGGCGCCGCATGGCCGCGCCCGTTCCGCGACGCGCCCACCGCCACCGCCAACTCGCTGGCCGACATCTCGCTGTATTTCTGGATGCGCGACCTGCGCCCCGCGATGACCGACAACGTCCCGTCGAGCGACGGCCGCGCCAGCAAGGATCTCGACTGGCGGAAGGACCCTGCGTGGTGGCAGCACGTCAATTTCTCGGCGCTGTCCTATGGCGCAGACGGCCTGCTCAATGCGGCCAACCGTCCGGCAGTCGAGGCGGCCATCGCAGCGGGCGGCAACTGGTTCACGGCGCCCAATTACCCGGCACCGCCCAACAATTCGCCATGGCCCACGACCAACGTGCGCGCCACCACGGCCGATGACCTCTGGCACGCGGCCGTCAATGGGCGCGGCAAGTTCGCGTTTGCGCAAACGCCCATCGAAGTTGCATATGGCCTCGGCAGCATCATCTCGGGCATCGGCAACAACTCGGTCGCGCGCGTCGGTGCAACGTTCGCAAGTCGCAACCTCGGGCCTACCAACGACTTCATCTACGTCGCAACGGTCGAACCGGGCTGGTCGGGTGAGTTGAAGAAGGTCACCGTCGACACGCTCACCGCAGTGCAAGGCGCCACGCGGTGGTCGGCTGGCGCCAAGCTCGATACATTGCTGGCAACCCCGTCCGCGGGCACGTCGCCCGTCGTGGAAACCGACAACAAGTGGTTCCTGAGTCGAAACATCGTCACGCGCAACGTCGATGCCGGAACCTTCACGGTGGTGCCGTTCCGGTATGCGGATCTCACCACCGGACCCAATACGCAACTCAATACGCTCGGTGGCAACGCCACCAGGCAAAAGAAAGTCATTGCCTACCTGCGCGGCGGTTCCACCTACGGCGCGGGCCCCACTCCGCAGGTGATCGAGGGCACGGCCATCGGGCAGTTCCGCGAGCGCACCGGCAAGCTCGGCAACATCAGCGACTCGAAGCCTGTGGTCATCGGCCCGGCCAACAAGCCGTTCACCGATGCCAACGATCCGGGCTACTCGACGTACAAGGCGGCGCAGAGTTCGCGATCGCTGCGGGTGTTCGTCGGCGCCAACGACGGCATGTTCCACGTGTTCAATGGCGAGGACGATAGCGGCGCCAACACTGGCGGCACGGAGATGTATGCCTATATTCCCAGCGGCGTCTTCACGACAGCCACCGACGAAGGCGGCATTGCCAAGAAGGGCATTCAGGCACTGACGTACCAGGACGGCGGCGCGCCCATCTTCAAGCACCACTTCTACGTGAATGCATCGCCGCGCACGCAGGACGTCGACTTCGGCTTCACGGGTGGCGCGGTCACCACGCCGGATTGGCGCACGATCGTGGTCTCGGGACTGGGCAAGGGCGGCAATACGTACTTCGCCCTCGACGCCACCAACGCGGCCGTTGCCAATGAATCGCAGGCGGCAGCCAAGGTGTTGTGGGAGTTCGTGCTGCCCAACAGCCAGTTCTCATATGGCAATCCCGTCATCGCCAAGACGCGCGCCTATGGCTGGGTCGTTGTCGTGGCCTCGGGCTACAACAACACGGGCGATGGCAAGGGGCATCTGTACATGCTCAACGCCAAGACGGGCGCATTGCTCAAGACCCTGAACACCACGGGTGCCGATGGAGGCACCGTCGCCAATCCGAGCGGGCTCGCCAAGATCAGCGGTTATGGCAAGGACGACGCCAACCAGGTGCTGGAGCAGATCTACGGGGGCGACCTCAACGGCAAGGTGTGGCGCTGGGACGTGTCCGACGTCGACCCGTCGACGTGGCAGGCCAAGACCGTTCACTTCGCAACGCTGACGGATCCGTCCAGTGCACCGCAGCCGGTCACCACGGCCCCGGAGATCGAGATCGACCTCAACAACGGCGTGGACCGATTCGTGTTTGTCGGAACGGGCCGCTTGCTGGACGCTGAAGACCTGACCACGCCAAGCCCCGAGCAAATCCAGTCGATGTACGCGATCCGCGACGGCACGCTGGACACGCCGCTCACTGCCGGGTTGCCGATCAACGGCCGCACGAGTCTCGCCGCGGCGTCGGGTATCGCGGGTGTCAGCGGCGCGGCGCCCAACGGCTGGCGGCAGGACCTGCCTTCGGGTCAGCGGATCGTGGTCGACCCCGTCGCCGAGTTCAACGTCGTGCTTTATTCGGGTACCGTGCTGCAGCCCGATCCCTGCCTGACGTCGCTTCCGGCCTATGTCTATGGACGCGACTACGTCTCGGCCGAATCGCTGGTGTACACGAGTGGCGTCCAGCAGCCGTACTTTTACACCGCCGAGGGAGCGGTTGGCCTCGACATGGTCGCGCTCTACGATCCAACCAAGTCCTTCCCCGTCATTGCCGGCGTTGCCAGCGGCGGCGATGCATCGGGCGGCGTCAAGCCGGTATCGATCAAGCCCAAGTCCTTCGGTGGCGGCCACCGGCTGTCGTGGCGCATCCTGGGAGACTGACGGGCACACACCGCGGCACAGGAGTGCAACCGACCCGTTGCAGTCCGCTGGGAAAGGGGCAGCGCATCCACGCGCCGCCCCTTTTTCATTCGCGGGCAATGGTTACCGCACCGCCGACACGGCATCCTCGCGATATGCTGTGTGGCGCCACCGCCTTGCTGCAGCGACGAACTTCTTCCGATCCATCGTGAGCGAAACTGCCGAACCCGATCGACCGCGCCTGCCGCCCGCCATGGCGCCGGCCGCGCTGGCATCGCTGTCCATTCACGTTGCGATCGCATTCGTATTGGCCACAGTCGTATCCCCGCGGCCCTTCGCGTGGGGATATTCGAGCGCCGCGCTGACCGTCGAACTGGTCTCCCCGCCCACCAAGGCCGAAGTGCCGGTGCCGGCGGTGACCGCACCCGTCCCCGAGGTCGTGAGTGCGCCGATGACGCGCACCGATGCAACGCCCTCGCCGGGTAACTCGATATCCGCGGCCACCGCGCCCGCCAGCCCCGCCCCCGTCCCCGTGGAACCGGCGCCGCCCCAGGATGCGACGCAGGCGTCGCTGACGCTGGGCCACGTTCGCATGGCGGAAAACTACGCGGGGCTGTCCGGATTGCCGGAGGAACTCGTGCTGCGGACGCAGGGCGAATTCCTGATCGAGGTCGACAAGCTGGTGCGCATCGCGCGCAATCCCGACCTCGCATATCCGCCGGAGGCTCTGCAGGCCGGGCGCCAAGGCTCGGTGGTGGCTTGGCTTGCGCTCGACCGCGACGGCGCCGTGACGGAGACCATCATCGTGTCCGGCGAGCCGGAGTTTGCCGCCGCCGTCGAGGCCGCGTTGCCCACCGCGCGCTTTCTCCCCGCCGAAAACATCGGAGAGACCGTGCCGTTCTACCTGATCATGACCTTCGAGTTTCGCGGCAGCTGACGCGGGCGTTGCGCCCCCGTCGAGTCCGCCATCATGATCGACAACGCAAGCGAAGTCGCGCGGCGCCTACCCCATCACCGGCATGTGAAAGCCCGGCGCCGCGCTGCCGTCATCCGGCCAGCGCGTGGTCAGCGTCTTGCCGCGCGTGTAGAAGCGCACGCCATCCATGCCGTGCACGTTCAGGTCGCCGAAGAGTGATGCGCGCCATCCGCCGAAGGAAAAGAACGCCATCGGCACCGGGATGGGCACGTTGACGCCGACCATGCCCACTTCCACGTCCTGTTGGAAACGCCTTGCCGCAAAGCCCGAGCGCGTGAAGATGGCCACGCCGTTGGCGTAGGGATTGGCGTTGACCAGCGCGATGGCATCGGTGAGCGAAGGCACGCGGGTGATGCCCAGCACCGGGCCGAAGATCTCGTCGCGGTAGATGGACATCGACGGCGTGACGTGGTCGAAGAGCGTGGCGCCGACGAAGAACCCGTTCTCATGTCCGGGCACGACGGGCTTGCGACCATCGACAACCAGGCTGGCACCTTCCGCCACGCCGCGATCGATGCAGCCCACGATGCGATCGCGCGCCGCGCCGGTGATCACCGGACCCATCTCGACATCAGGATCGGTGCCCGGGCCGACGGAAACGCGCCGCGCACGCTTGGCGAGGCGTTGGAGCAAGGGTTCGGCGGCCTCGCCCACGGCAACGATGGCGGAAATGGCCATGCAGCGCTCGCCGGCCGAGCCGTAGCCGGCGCCGATGATCGCCTCGGTGGCAAAGTCGAGGTCGGCATCCGGCAGCACCACCGCATGATTCTTGGCGCCACCCAGGGCCTGTACGCGCTTGCCGTGGCGAGCGCCGGTTTCGTAGATGTAGCGCGCGATCGGCGTGGAGCCGACGAACGAGATGGCCTTGACCAGCGGATGTTCGAGCAGCGCGTCGACGGCCGCCTTGTCGCCGTGCACGACGTTGAACACGCCGTCGGGCAGGCCGGCCTCGGCCAGGAGTTCTGCCATCCGCAACGACAGCGTGGGATCGCGCTCGGAGGGCTTCAGCACGAACGTGTTGCCGCAGGCCAACGCGACCGGATACATCCACAGCGGCACCATCGCGGGAAAATTGAACGGCGTGATGCCCGCGCAGACGCCCAGCGGCTGGCGCAGCGAAAAGCTGTCGATCTCCGGCCCGACGTTCTCGCTGAACTCGCCCTTCAGCAGGTGCGGAATGCCGGTGGCGAATTCGATGACCTCGATGCCGCGCGTGACCTCGCCCTCGGCGTCGGTAAGCGTCTTGCCGTGTTCCTGCGTGATGATCTTCGCCAGATCCTTGCGGTGTTCGTTCATCAGATCGCGAAAGCGCATCAGGATGCGCGCGCGTCGCAGCGGCGGCGCGGCGCGCCACGCCGGCAATGCGGCGGCTGCGGCGGCCACCGCGGCCTCCACGTCCTCTGCATTGGCCAACGGCACGTGCCGCACCACTTCGCCGGTGGCGGGGTTGGTGACTTCACCATACCGCGTGGTCAATGCTGCCACGGGCTTGCCGCCAATCCACATCGGCAGTCGTTCGAGCGTCGTGAGGTCCATGGTCAAGCCAATCCTTGTCAAATCCCCGGTCCGGTCAGCGGGTAAAGGCGACCGTGTACTCGTAGTACTCGGGCAACAGATTGTAGCGCCGGTCGGCGATCTTGTAGGACTTGTACTTCTCCTTGGCCATGTACTTCTCGATCTCGACCTTGGCATTCTTGTCGGCCGTATCGGGCCCCGAGAATCCACCAACGTAGATCTTGAACTGGAACTGGTTTGCAACCTTCTCGTCACGGACAGGATCCTGCCCGTAGGTGGCCGTGGTGCATCCGGCCAGGAAGCCGCTGGTCAGGAGCGCGAGGCAGGCAACCAGGATCGCCGGGCGGAGGAGTGGGGGCGAAGTTTGCATGAGGGCCTTAGGGTGAGAGGGTGAGAGGGTGTGAGAGTGAGAGAGTGCGGATAGTCGGACGCGGCGCCGACAATGCATGTCTGCAGCGCGGCGGAACCGTCATTCGACCGGGGAATATTACGCAAGTGGCCCCCATTGAAGCATTTCACCGTCCACGGATCGCGACAAATAGCCGAGTTTGTCGCGCAAATCCGACATTTGGCACCCCGCAGTCATCGTGGCGCAAGCGTTGTATACGCGCCGGAGCCGCATGCCTGTCCCGTCCGGTCGCTCTCAATGCTGGCGCCCGTCTGGCGAATCAATCTGGTGGAGCGGTCTGCAACATCCGCTGCACATACCGCGCAACCAGATCGCTCTCGAGATTCACGCGCGCGCCGGGGCGCAGGCGATGCAATGTGGTGACGGCCAGCGTGTGCGGAATGATGTTCGCGGTGAAACGATCATCGTCCACGGCATTGACGGTAAGGCTGACGCCATCGACGGCGATCGAGCCCTTCGGCGCGATGAAGCGCGCGATGGAGCGCGGCGCGTCGATCGCCAGCAACCAACTGCCATAGGCATCGCCGGCAACGGCCTCGAAGGTGACGACCTCGCCCGTGCCGTCGACGTGGCCGGTGAGAAGATGCCCGCCCAGCCGGTCGGACAGCCGCAGCGCCAGCTCGAGGTTGACGTCCGCTGCCTCCTCGAACCCGGTGGTGCAGCGGATCGTTTCGGCGGACACATCGAACTCGAGAACCGCGCCGCGCTTGCCCACCACGGTAAGGCAGCAGCCGTTGACGGCGACGCTGTCGCCGATGGCCACATCGGCGAGGTCGAGCCCCCCGCCATCGATGGCAAGGCGCAGCTCGTCGCCGCGCGGGACCGCGCTGTCGATCCGCCCCTTGCCGAGGACGATACCGGTGAACATCAGACCCCCTCCGCCACGGTGCGTTGCATCCGGATGCGCAGGTCGACGCCCACGCGCTGCACGTCATGCCACGCGAACGATTCGGTGGCGGCAAGCGAGGCCAACGCCAGCGGTCGCTCGAAGGCGCCCCGCGCCGGATCGCCGATGATGCGCGGTGCCACGTACAGCAGGAGTTCGTCGACGAGCCCAGCCTCCAGCAACGCCCCATTGAGCCTGGCGCCGGCCTCGACATGCAGCTCGTTGATGCCGCGCGCACCGAGTGTCTGCAGCATCGCGACAAGATCGACCCGTCCATGCGCATCCGGCAGCGCCAGCGTCTCCACCTGCGGCGGCCACGCGTTGTTGCGCTCGCCGTTGGTGACGATCAGCGCACCGGCGCCTTCCAGGATGCGGGCCGACGCTGGCGTTTGCCCATGGCGGTCGACGATCACGCGCCGCGGCTGACGCGATGTTGCGACATCCCGCACGGTCATCTGCGGATCGTCGTACAGGACGGTGCCCACACCGGTGAGGATGGCGCAGGCGCGCGCGCGCCACGCATGGCCGTCCGCGCGGGCCGCCGCCCCGGTGATCCATTGGCTCTCGCCACCTGCCAACGCCGTGCGGCCGTCGAGACTGGTGGCCACCTTGAGGCGCACCCACGGGCGACCGCGCGTGACGCGCGACACGAAGCCGGGATTGAGATCGAGCGCGGCATCGGCAGCCATGCCGATGTCGACCGCGATACCCGCGGCGCGCAGGCGCTGCGCGCCGCCGGCTGCAACGGGATCGGGGTCGGCCATCGCCGCGACCACGCGCGCAATGCCGGCGGCAATGACGGCATCGACGCACGGCGGCGTGCGGCCGTGGTGATTGCACGGCTCGAGCGTGACGTAGAGCGTGGCGCCCCGCGGGTCGTGGCCGCGGCGGCGCACGTCGGCAAGCGCCTCGACCTCGGCGTGCGCCGTGCCCGGCGCAAGGTGGAATCCTTCGCCCAGCACAACGCCGTCACGAACGATCACGCAACCGACGCGCGGATTGGGCGGCGCCGTGAACATGCCCTGCGCCGCGAGCACCAGCGCACGGTCCATGTGCGCGCGGGATGCGCCGTCGGTGGCGGACATGGGCGGCAGGCGCGACGCCGTCAGCGCCGGGTCCGTTTGCCCGCGGGCGGCGGCGCCTCGACTTCGCGCAGCGCGTCGCGAAAATCGGAGACGTCCTGGAACGACCGGTACACCGAAGCGAAGCGGATGTAGCCCACCTTGTCGAGCTTGTGCAGTTCGGCCATCACCATCTCGCCGATTTGCCGGGACGGGATCTCGCGCTCGCCCAGCGACAGCACCTGCTGCCGGATCCGGTCGATGGCGGCGTCGACATACTCGGTGGGCACCGGGCGCTTGTGCAGCGCGCGTTGAAAGCCGACACGAATGCGGCTGACGTCGAAATCCGAGCGGTTGCCGTTGGTCTTGACCACCTGCGGCAGCCGCAGCTCGACGGTTTCGTAGGTGGTGAACCGCTTCTGGCAATCGAGGCACCGGCGGCGGCGGCGGATCGAATCGCCCGGCTCGGACACGCGCGAATCGACGACCTGCGTCTCGCTGCTGCCGCAGAACGGGCACTTCATCGCCGCGCTC
This sequence comes from Betaproteobacteria bacterium, assembly GCA_031410015.1. Taxonomy (GTDB): domain Bacteria; phylum Pseudomonadota; class Gammaproteobacteria; order Burkholderiales; family Casimicrobiaceae; genus VBCG01. Next base: position 10,498 of record JANNYI010000367.1, read on the forward strand.
CGCCTTCCGCGTGCGCTGCAACCGTGGTCACGTAGGGCATGCGGCGAATGGTCACACCGGACTTAAGCGTAGTAGACCGGGAACTTGCGCGTGAGCACCGCCACCTCGCCACGAACCTGCGCCAGCCTGGCCTCGTCCTGCGGCGCATCGAGCACATCGGCGATCAGGTGCGCCAGCACTTCGCATTCGATCTCGGTGAAGCCCCGGGTGGTGATCGCCGGGCTGCCCAGTCGAATGCCGGAGGTAACGAACGGCTTTTCCGGATCGTTGGGAATGGAGTTCTTGTTGCAGGTGATGTTGGCGCGGCTCAATGCGGCTTCGGCATCCTTGCCGGTGATCTTCTTGGCGCGCAGGTCGACCAGGAACAGATGGCAATCCGTGCCGCCGGAAACGATCCGCAGGCCGCGATCCTGCAGCACGGTGGACATCACGCGCGCATTTTCGATCACGCGCTGCTGGTATACCTTGAAGTCGTGCTGGAGGGCCTCGCCGAAGGCCACCGCCTTGGCCGCGATCACGTGCATCAGCGGGCCGCCCTGCAGGCCGGGGAACACGGCGGAATTGATCGCCTTCTCGTGCTCGGTGCGCATCAGGATGATGCCGCCGCGCGGACCGCGCAGCGTCTTGTGGGTGGTGCTGGTCGTGTAGTCGGCGATGCCGACCGGCGACGGATAGAGTCCTGCGGCCACGAGGCCCGAGTAGTGCGCCATATCGACCATCAGCTGCGCGCCGACGGCGTCCGCGATGGCGCGGAAGCGCTTCCAGTCGATGACGCGGGAGTACGCCGACGCACCGGCGATGATGAGGCGCGGCTTGTGCTCGTGCGCCAGCTTCTCGGCCGCGTCGTAGTCGATCAGCTCGGATTCCGGGTCGAGACCATAGGGCACCACGTTGAACCACTTGCCGGACATGTTCACCGGCGAACCGTGGGTGAGATGGCCGCCGTGCGGCAGGCTCATGCCGAGGATGGTGTCGCCGGGTTTCAGCGCTGCAAAGAACACTGCCTGGTTGGCCTGCGCACCGGAATGGGGCTGCACATTGGCCGCCTCGGCGTGAAAGAGTTTCTTGACCCGCTCGAGTGCCAGTTCCTCGGCCTGGTCGACGCATTCGCAACCGCCGTAATACCGCCGGCCCGGATAGCCCTCGGCATACTTGTTGGTGAGCTGCGACCCCTGCGCCTCCATCACGGCTGGACTCGCATAGTTTTCCGATGCGATCAGCTCAATGTGGTCTTCCTGCCGCTGGTTCTCGCAGGAGACGGTGCGGTACAACTCGGGATCGGCAATGGCCAGGGTGCGGGATCGGCTGAACATGGGCGTCGAGCTCAATGCATGGCAAGACTGGATTTTAGCACCCGCCCCGGACCCCTACCTCTCGTTTCCAATCGCAAAGCCCCTTATAATCGCCCAGCCTCACGCGGCAGCCCGCCGCGGACGAACAGGAAGACGGACAAGCGTCGGCGCGAGCAGCGCCACGCCAAGAGCCGCGCCCTAAAGGAGACGTCCCGTGAATGCCCTCCTCGCCTTTTCCCGCGCCGTCGACGCCGCAAACGAGCGCATCGGCAAGGCTGTCTACTGGCTGGTGCTGGCGGCGGTCCTGATCAGCGCCACCAACGCCATCGTCCGCAAGGCCTTCGACATGAGCTCGAATGCTTTTCTTGAAATCCAGTGGTACCTGTTCTCGGCGGTATTCCTGCTGTGTGCCGGCTACACGCTGCTGAAGAACGAGCACATCCGCATCGACGTCATCGCCGGCCGATTTTCGCGCCGGACGCAGACCTGGATCGACGTTTTCGGCACGGTGGTTTTTCTGCTCCCGATGGTCGCGCTGATCCTGTACGAGTCGTTGCCGTGGTTCATCCGCACCTGGCAAAGCGGCGAGATATCGGGTTCAGCGGGCGGACTCATCCTGTGGCCAGCCAAGATCCTGGTTCCGATCGGATTCGTGCTGCTGGGCTTGCAGGGAGTTTCCGAACTCGTCAAGCGCATCGCGTTCCTCAAGGGCATCGGGCCCGATCCTACCGAGAAAAACGTGAAGAAGACGGCCGAGGAGGAACTCGCCGAGGAAATCCTGCGGGCGCGCGGTGAACAGAGCCTGGCCCTTGAGGTCGAGCGCATCGGCACCGCGGGGAGGGACAAGTCATGACCGCCTTTCTCATCGCCAACATGGCACCGCTGATGTTCGCGGCGCTGGTCGTGTTCCTGTTGCTGGGCTACCCGGTGGCGTTCGCACTGGCTGCCAACGGCATCGTGTTCGGGCTGATCGGCATCGAGCTGGGCCTGCTGTCGCCGTCGCTGTTCGGCGCGCTCCCCGAGCGGATCTGGGGGGTGATGTCGAACGACACCCTTCTCGCCATTCCATTCTTCACCTTCATGGGGCTGATCCTGGAGCGCTCGGGCATGGCCGA
>JANNYI010000368.1:0-7759 GCA_031410015.1 Betaproteobacteria bacterium
TCTGACAGGACCAGCAGCACTTTGCGCTTTTGATTTTTCATCACTGAATTTTATCTTCCACCATGAGCTTTCAGGTCAGTATTCAACCGTCCGGTCATCAATTCCAGTGCAAGGAGGGGGAGACCATCCTGCAGGGCGCGCTCAACAACGGCATCGGCCTGGCATATGGCTGCCGCAACGGCGCCTGCGGCTCCTGCAAGGGGCGGGTGGTGGCCGGCAGCGTCGACTACGGCAAGCATGCGCCATCCATCCTCACCGACGACGAGAAGGCGCGCGGCATGGCCTTGTTCTGCTGCGCCAAGCCCTTGTCCGAGGTGACCATCGAGGCGCGCGAGGTCGGCGCGATCAAGGACCTGCAGGTGAAAATCCTGCCGTCGCGGGTGCAGGCTATCGAACGCCCGGCCGAGGACGTTGTGGTGATTTCCCTCAAGCTGCCGGCCAACGAGCGGCTGCAGTTCCTGGCGGGACAGTACGTCGACTTCCTGCTGAAGGACGGCAAGCGGCGCAGCTTTTCGCTGGCCACGGCGCCGCACGACGACAAGTTGCTGGAGCTTCACATCCGTCATGTGCCCGGCGGCTTCTTCACCGACCTCCTGTTCACGCAATACCAGGGCCGCGAGATCCTGCGCTTCGAAGGCCCGCTCGGTTCGTTCTACCTGCGCGAGGAGTCCACGCGGCCGATCATCTTCGTGGCTGGCGGTACCGGCTTCGCGCCGATCAAGGCGATGATCGAGCACGCGCTGTACAGCAAGCTGGACCGGGCGATGGTGCTTTACTGGGGCGCGCGCGCTCTGCCCGACCTGTACCTGCCCCACCTGCCCGGCCAGTGGCAGACGGACCACCCCAACTTCACCTTCATTCCCGTGCTGTCCGATCCGCGCCCGGAAGACGACTGGCCCGGACGTACCGGCTTCGTGCACGAAGCGGTGATCGCCGACTTCGCGGACCTGTCCGGATACGACGTGTACGCGTGCGGCGGCCCGGGCATGATCGACGCGGCCCGGCGCGACTTCACGCAGCGCTGCGGCCTGCCCGCCGACCAGTTCTACGCCGACAGCTTCACCTACGCCGCAGCAACGGAAGCGCGGGCCTAGCGGCCCCTGGCGCGCGCCCACGCGGATGACCGCGCACAAGTGCATACTCCGCGCGAGATGAGCGCGCCGCGACCGGCATCGGCATGGTGGCCGCCCACCGGGTGGACCTGCATCCTCGTCGCCATCGTCATCGCCGGCGCGGCACTGCGGCTCGATCAATGGACCATGCAGGTGCTGCAGGACGACGAGTGGCATGCCGTGCACCAGGTGCTGCGGCGCGGCCCGGCGTCGATGTTCCTCGATTTCGGTTTCTCGGACTACAGCATCCCGCTCGGGATCTACGACTGGACCCTCGCGCACACGATCGGCTTGTCCGAGACCGCCATGCGGGTGCCGATGCTGTTGTGCGGTGTCGCCACGCTCGTGCTGTTCCCGCTGTACGTCGCGCATCGCTTCGGGCCGCCGACGGCCGTGGTCTTTGCCGCCCTGCTTGCGATCTCGCCGCTGCTGGTCCTGTACAGCCGGATGGCGCGTCCCTACGCCATCACGCTGTTGCTCGGCTGGATTGCGCACGCGGCCTTCGCGCGCTTCATCGCCGCACCCCATGGACGCCGCGGCGCCGGCATCGCCTATGGGGTGACGGCGGCGGCCGCCGCATGGCTGCACCCGATCATCGCGCCGTTCGTACTTGCGCCGCTGCTCTACGCGGCCGCCAGACTGCCGGCCATTCCGCGCGCGCAACGCCGCCGGCACTTCGCGCGCCTGGTGCAGGTGGCCGTGCCCACCGGCATCGCGATGGCGGTGCTGCTGCTGCCGCCATTGCTCGCCAACCCGGGGGCGATGGCGCTCAAGAGTGGCATCGACATGCTGGATGGGGGGACGCTGGCGGGCGTCTGGTATGCGTGGCTGGGGACGCCATCGACCGTGGTCGTGGCGCTGTGCATTGCACTGGCGGCGGTCGGTGCGCGTACGGTATGGCGGACATTGCCGGAGGCCCGCACCGGCGTGCTGGGCATCGTCCTCACCCTCCTGGCGCTGGTGGCAACGCGCCCGATGTGGAGTTACATGCCGCTATCAGTGGCGCGCTACCTGCTGCCGTTCCTGCCGCTGCTGCTGCTCGCCGTGGCCGTCGGCGCGGTCGGGCTCGCGCACCGGATTGCGACACCACCGTCACCGGCACGGCGCTTCGCCGCGCTGGTGGTGGCCTTGCTGCCCTGCATCGCGCTAGCATCGCAGTCGCCGCTGGTCGAGATCCTCAGGCGTCCCGGCGCGCACGCGCTGCATCTCGTCCATCACTTCGACTTCCGGCCCACGATGAACCCGTATGTGCCGCACGTGGAGGGCATTCCCCTCTCGCCGTTCTGGGCCGGACTCGCGGCGCGCCCGCGCGGCAGCCTTCGCGTGGCCGTCGCGCCGTTCTATTTCGAGAGCTACGACTGGGATGCGCTGCGCTGGGAGCGCGCCAGCGGACAGTCGGTGCTGCCCGCATTCCTCACCGGCTATTGCGTCGAGCAGCGCTGGGGCGAGGTGCCCCCCGATCCGCGCTTCCGCTTCGACAACGCCGTGCACCTCGCCGACCGCACGCAGCTTGCCCGGCGCGGCATCGACTACGTCGTCTGGCAGAAGCCCTACATGCGTCCGCGCGACGGCCAGCTCGTGCCGATCGGCGGGGACACCGCCTTCTGCGAACGTGAACTGTTCTCCACGTTCGGCACCCCGGCGTATGAAGACGCCCACCTGATCGCGTTCCGGGTGGCACCACCGGCCGCCGGCGCCGATGCTGCTCGGTAAGCGCATCGTGGTCGTGATGCCCGCGTATCACGCGGGTCTTACGCTCCGGGCCACGTGGCGCGACCTGCCGCACGACATCGTCGACGAGGTGATCCTCGTCGACGACTCCAGCAACGACGACACGGTGGCGGTGGCGGAGTCGCTCGGCATCACGGTCATCGTGCATCCGCGCAACCGCGGCTACGGCGGCAACCAGAAGACCTGCTACACCGAGGCGCTGCAGCGGAACGCGGATATCGTGGTCATGGTGCACCCCGACTACCAGTACGATCCACGCATGGTCACCGCGATGGCGGGGATGGTGGCCACCGGCATCTACGACATGGTGATCGGCTCCCGCATACTCGGCGGCGGCGCGCTGGCCGGCGGCATGCCGCTGTGGCGCTACGTGGCCAACCGGATCCTGACGACGTTTCAGAATCTGCTGATCGGCGGTCACCTGTCCGAATACCACTCCGGCTATCGCGCCTATGCGCGCTCGCTGCTGGACGCCTTGCCGTGGTCGCGCAACTCCGACGACTTCGTGTTCGACAACGAGATCCTCGCCCAGACGATCATCGGCGGCTATCGCGTCGGCGAGGTATCGGTTCCCACCCGCTACTTCGCCGAGGCAAGCTCGATCAATTTCGTGCGCGCGGTACGGTACGGCCTCGGTGTCGTCGGCACCACGATGCTGGCGCTGCTGGCGCGCACGCGCATCTATCGCCATCCCATGTTCAACGCGCGCGCACCGGCCAACCGGCCGCTACGGTTCGATCTGTGAGGCTTCGTCCGGCTTGCGCGCAAGCGCAAAGAACTCATGGCCGCGACCGGTCATGTGCCGGAAGAACCGGAACTGCAGCCGATTGAGCGGGTGCCACAGGATGGCACTGGCGTCGAGCAGGCGCGAGAACAGCGACAGATCCCACGCATTGACCGTGGCGCTGGCCATCGTGGCGGCAGCCTTGTCGCCGCCGGGTTCAGGTGGCGCCTTGAGGCGCGTGTAGACGCGCCGCATCGCCCAGTAGACGGGAAAGGTGAAGTCCCAGAACGCCTGCGGCGAAAGGCCGGCTGCGGCCAGCTTGCGCGTGAGTCCCTCCACCGTATAGCGGCGGAAGTGGCCGTAGAACTCGTCATCCCATCGCCACTCGCGGGGATTGCTTGGTACTGCCAGCAACAACTGCCCGCCAGGACGCAGGAGGCCCGCGACGGCGGCCAGCGCCGCGTGATCGTCTTCGATGTGCTCGAGGACGTCCCACATGATGATGCAGGCGAAACTGCCGCGCACGTCGGCCAGCGCCTGCTTGCGCACGACCACGGCGGGAAACCCGGCGAGATTGGCCGCGGCATGGGCCATCGCGGCATCCGAGAAATCGATGGCCGTGCCGGCCCATCCCTTCCGCGCCAGATGCAGGCTGACGTCGCCCTTCCCGCAACCGACTTCCAGGAACGGCCCGCGGAGACCATACGCCGCAATGAAGCGGTCGAGGCACAGCAGCATGTGCTGCTTCAACGGGCGGAAATTCGCCATGCGCAGGCCTTGGTCGGGCGACGTCCGCGAATGCGCGCCGGGCGAATTCGCCGCTAGCGGGGACCGCTGCCCAATGCCGCCAGCGACAGCTTGAGCGCCGCGGCCAGATGCACGTTGGCCTCGTCGTGCCGTTCGAGCCGCGCCAGCATTTCACCCAGCGCCACGTGGGTGCGCCAGTGCGCGTCGAGGGCGAGGCTGGCCTCGTAGTAGGTCTGCGCCTTGCCCCACAGCGACTCGCGCTCGCACAGGCGCCCCAGCGCATAGAGCAGCGTGGCGTCGGTGTTGTGCGCCAGCAGCCAGCGCTCGGCGGTCTGCAGTTGCGCGGAGGTATCGGCCGCGCGGCACTGCGCGTAGAGCACCGCGAGATCGGCATCCCAGGTGCGCTCGAGCGCGCGGACCACGATCTCCGCCGCTTCGCGGTCGCCGCCCAGGGCGAGAAAGGCGGTGGCGCCGGAGCGCGCGACCTTGGGGTCGGTGCGGTCGGCCTCGGGAATGCGGTTCCAGTAGGCGCGCAGCCCCGCCGCATCGATGCGCTGCTGCGCCAGTGCCTGCGCGTACGCGGTAGTGCGCAGCAGGTCACCCTGCGCGATGTCGTAGACCTTGCGCTTGACCAGCTGCTCGACCAGCGGCGGCACGTCGGCGTGCCGCCCCGCGCTGATCGTGGCCCGCAATTCCAGCTTGAGCGCCGCCGTGTGCAGCCCGGCTTCGCGCTTCAGTTCGGCCAGCCGCGCCAGCGCCTCGCCCGGCTGGCCCTGCTCCAGCGCCATCTCGGCCTCGAGCATCAGGCGCGGCACCGCGAGGCTGGCGGTGCCGGCATCGGGTCGCGACAGCAGCGCGTGCGCGTCGTCGAAATTGCGCATGTCCGCCGCCGCCCGCGCGCCGACCAGTGCGGCCAGCCCCGACGATTGCGGAATGGCCAGCGCTTCGTCCGCGAACTGCCGGGCCTTGCCATAGCGGCCTTCGAGCAGCGCGACCGTGGCGGCGTCCTGCTTGCCGCGCGCGCGCTCGATGTTGCGCTGGCGTCGGCTGGCGCGGACCTGCGCCGGCAAGCCCGCAATGCGGGTGAACAGGCGCAGCAGCAGGTAGGCCGCGAGGAAGCCGACGACGGCGATCACGATGAAGGCGTTGAGCGAGACCTCCACGCGATAGGGTGGCGCGACGAACATCGCATAGCCGGTGTTGAGCTTGAAGAGCAGCGCTGCGACGACGGCCAGCGCGGCCAGCAGCAGGAAGGCGAACAGCAGTCGCATGGGGTCTAGCGCGCCGCGGGGGCGCTGCGCTCGCGCGTGGCCTTGAGCGTGCGCACCGCGGTGAGGCTGGCGGCGAGGTCGGGCAACTCGGCGGGCATCGGCGTGGCGGCGAGCTGCGTGAGGCTTGCCGCCAGCGTCTGCACCGGCTTGGCCCGCATGTCGAAGTACTGCTTCAACCATGCGCTGGCGGCGGTGACGTCGGATTTGAATCCGGACTCGTCGTGCGACAGGAGCGAGATGCGCGCGGTGAGGAGGCGCAACCGCAGGTTCTCGCGCAGGAAGTAGCTTTGCGCCTGCGGCACCAGCGGGGCTGCAGGCCGGTCGGCCACCTCGATGCGCACCAGCGATTTCAGCTCCGTCCACGCGTCGCGCAGCGAACGCAGCCACGCCGATTCATTGGCCGGCGGGGCCGCCGGCGCGGGGGCCGGCAGCCGCTCGTCGCGCGCCAGCGGCAGCGTATCGATGGCGGCGATGGCCTGGTCGAGCTTCAACGACATCCCCGCCACGTCGACGTAGGGCAACGATTTGAGCCTGTCGATGTCGCGCACCAGCGCGCGCCGCATCGCCACCCATTGCGGCCGGTCGGTGCGCGCGAGCTTGGCGTCGGCCAGTTGCAGCGCGGCGAGTGCGGCCTGCACGTTGCCCGCGATCGACAGCTGCTGGCTGGCGAGCAGCAGCACCTGTTCGATTTCGTTCAACGCCAGTTCGTCGCGCGAAGGCGCGAGTTCGCGATACAGCGCCTCGAGCGACGCCTGCTGCGTCTGCGATTCGGACAGGCGCGTTTCCAGCAGCGTGAGCTTGGCCTGGGCCTCGCGCATTTCGTTGCTGAGGCTCGATTCGCGGGCGCGGGCCTGCGCCAGGGCCGCATCGGCATCGGTGAGGCGCTTCGCCACTTCGGTGCGCAACTCGGCCTGCGTGTGCCGGCTCTCCCACCAGCCGCCGGCGGCGATTGCAATGGCGACCAGCGCGAGGGCGAGGACGAACCCGCGGGAGGCGGGCCGCGCGAGCGGCGTAACGGGGGGAGGCGTGCCTCCGGCACTCTCGCGGGGAGCGCCGGCGGACGCTGGCGCGGTGGGGTCCATGGCCTGCAGCGTGCGAGGAGGTCGAAGACCCATTCTAGCAGCCGCGCCGACCGTTCCCGTGACAGGCGGCTGGCCCGGCACACTCCGCGTCGCTTACAATCATGGGTGCGGCCGATCCCCGTGGCCGGTTAGCCCCACCTTTTTGTCTGTCCCGCCCCGTGAATGGTCTGACGCTCCTCCTGCTGCTCGCCCTGGCGATCGGCGTTTTCATTGCCTATCGCACTGGCGTCATGCACGGCCGGCGCGACACGCAGGCCACCGCGCCGTTGCGGCCAGCGGCCGTGGCAACGCCGCCACCGGCACCGCTGGAAGTGACGACGACCGTGCCTGTGGCTACGCCCCCCGCATCGGACGACGGCGCCAATGCCGAACGCGCGCGCCTGGTCCGCAGCCTCGAAGGCGAGAACGCCGCGCTGCGGCGCCAGGCCCGCGGCACCGCGGCCATCATCGGCCACCTGCAGGCGTTTGCGGAGGACCGGCGCGCGCTGCTGGTCGATCTCGCCGCCGCGCGCGCCGAGACGGCGCGCTACCGGGCCATCGTGATCGACCTCGAGAACAACGCGCCGCCGCGGCTGCTCGACGGCCCCACGATGCCCGACGATTTGAAGCTGATCGTGGGCGTCGGCCCGGTGCTGGAACGGATGCTGCACCAGATGGGCGTGTCCACCTACAGGCAGATCGCTCACTGGAGCGAACGCGACATCGACGAATTCGATGCGCGGCTGCCGGAGTTCTCGGGCCGCATCCGCCGCGACACCTGGGTCGTGCAGGCGCGCGCGCTGCACCAGTCCAAATTCGGCGAGACATTGCCGGTCCGCGAACGCGGATGAGCTCCTTGTCGACCGCGCGCCATCCGCTGGCGCATGCATTCCTGCCCATCGCGATCCTGACGCTGATCTGGGGCTGCAACTGGCCGATCCTGAAGATGGGCGTGATGGAGTTGGCACCTCTCACGTTCCGTTCGCTCACGCTGCCATTCGCGGCGCTGGGCCTGCTGCTGGTCTCGCGGATGAGCGGCGACTCGATCCGCATCCCGCGCGAGTGGTGGGGCCGCGTGGCCATTCTCGCCTTCTTCAATATCGCGGGCTGGAA
>JANNYI010000369.1:0-15105 GCA_031410015.1 Betaproteobacteria bacterium
GCGGTTCGCCGGCGGTGGCGCGCGGGATCGGCGAGGAGCTCGCGCCCGTCTCGATGCCTGCGCAATGGATCGTGATTGCACAGCCGGCGGCATCGATCCGCACCGCTGACATCTTTGCCGCCCCGGAATTGACACGAAACACCGCGTCGGCGAAAATAGACGTCTTTTCCGAAGGTTACGGCCACAACGACCTGCAGGCGGTCACCGTGGCGAGGGCACCGGAAGTGCACCGGGCGATCGGCGCGCTGGCCAGCGCCGCGCCACACGCGCGAATGACCGGCTCGGGCGCCTGCGCAATTGCGCTGTGCGCAAGCGAACCCGAAGCGCGCCGTGCCGTTGCATCGTTGCCGCCGTCCATCCGTGGTTTCGTGGCCAGGACCATAGCCCGCCATCCGTTGGCCGGCTTTGCGTGACGATTCGGAGCACCGTTTTCCGCTGGGGAGTCGCCAAGTGGTAAGGCACCGGATTTTGATTCCGGCATTCGTAGGTTCGATCCCTACCTCCCCAGCCATTTTTCCGAACGCGTAAATACAGGGCCACGCATGCGCGTGGCCTTTCTGCGTGCCGATTTCGGATAGACTTCGCACGACCAATTCAAGGCAGCGCGACCATGGCGTTCGAACGGATGCGGATCTTCACCGGCAACGCCAACCCGAAGCTCGCGCAGGCGGTGTGCCGGCACTTGAACATCAGCCTCGGCCGCTGCGAAGTGGGGCGTTTTTCCGACGGCGAAGTGATGGTCGAGCTGATGGAAAACGTCCGCGGCCGCGACGTGTTCGTGCTGCAGTCAACCTGCGCGCCCACCAACGACAACCTGATGGAAATCATGGTGATGGTGGATGCGTTGAAGCGCGCCTCCGCCGCGCGGATCACCGCGGCCATCCCCTATTTCGGCTATGCGCGGCAGGACCGGCGGCCGCGTTCGGCGCGCGTCGCGATCACCGCCAAGGTCGTCGCCGACATGCTGTCCACCGTGGGTGTCGACCGCGTCATGGTGATGGACCTGCACGCCGATCAGATCCAGGGCTTCTTCAACATCCCGGTCGACAACATCTACGCCACGCCCATCCTGCTGGGCGACCTGTGGAAGCGCGACTACCAGAACCTCATCGTCGTCTCGCCCGACGTGGGCGGCGTCGTGCGCGCGCGCGCCATTGCCAAGCGTCTCGACTCCGACCTCGCCATCATCGACAAGCGGCGGCCCAAGGCCAATGTCTCGGAGGTGATGAACATCATCGGCGACGTCGAGGGCCGCACGTGCGTGATCATGGACGACATGGTCGACACCGCGAATACGCTGTGCAAGGCTGCGTCGGCGCTGAAGGAGCGCGGCGCGCTCAAGGTCGTGGCCTACTGCACCCACCCGGTGCTGTCCGGCGGCGCGGTGGCCCGGATCGCCGACTCCGACCTGGACGAAATGGTCGTCACGGACACGATTCCGTTGTCCGCCGAAGCGGAGGCCCTGCCGCGGGTGCGCCAGCTCTCGTGCGCCCAGCTCCTCGCCGAAACGATGACGCGCATTTCGAACGAGGAATCGGTCTCCTCGCTCTTCACCGACTTACCCCGTCAAGCCCGAAACCGCCCGCCGGTGGCGCAGTTCTGCCAAATCGGGTTATAATTCAAGGCTTTTCCGCCGTGACCCGTTCCGGGCGAAGTCCACCGGGAGCCGTTGCGGCGGCATGTCGCCCATCGAGGCAAACTTGAGGCGGACGACCCTGCGCGCTGCAGCAGCACCGGCGCATACGGGAAGGCCGCAGACAACCGGAGTTTTGTATGGCCATCGAATTCACTGCATTCCCGCGCGCCACTGAAGGCCGCGGCGCCTCCCGCCGCATGCGTCGCACCGGCAAGGCCCCCGGCATCGTCTACGGCGGCACCACTGCGCCGACATCGATCGAACTCGACCACAACGCGCTGTTCCACGCGCTGCGCAACGAAGCGTTCCATGCGTCGGTCCTGACGATGAAGCTCGACGGCGCCGCCACCAAGGTGCTGCTGCGCGACGTCCAGATGCATCCGTTCCGCAACGAAATCCTGCACGTCGATTTCCAGCGCGTGGACGAGAACAAGAAGATCCACAGGAAGGTGCCGCTGCACTTCGTCAATGCCGAAGTCTCGCCGGCCGTGAAGACCAGCGGCGCGATCGTCAGCCACGTCATCACCGACGCTGAAATCACCTGCCTGCCGCGCGACCTGCCGGAATTCATCGAGGTTGACCTGACAACGCTCGAAGTCGGGCACTCGATCCACGTCTCGGCGCTGAAGCTGCCCAACGGTGTCACCGTGGTCACGCGTGGCCGCAAGGACCCGGTGGTGGCCACCGCCATCGTGCCGCGCGCCGCCGTCGAGACCGAGGAAACCGTAGCCGCAGCGGATGTCGCTGCTGCACCGGCCGCCGCCGATGCCAAGGCCGGCGCCGACAAGGCCGGGGACAAGAAGGACGACAAGAAGGACGACAAGAAGAAGTAACCGCGTCGCCTGCGCGTATCGCGACGACCAGGGCCCGCAAGTTCACGCGGGCCTTTTTCGTTGTGGCAACCCTTTCAAGTTCCCGTCGCCATGTCCGTACCCATTCGACTCGTTGCCGGCCTGGGCAATCCAGGACGCGAATACACCGATACCCGGCACAACGCCGGCTTCTGGTTTGCCGACCGGCTGGCGTCGCGCCTGCGCGCATCGTTCAGCCACGAGGCCCGGTTCGCGGGGGACGTGGCCAAGGCCGGTGACCTGCGGATCGTGAAGCCGTCGACGTTCATGAACCTGTCGGGACGTTCCGTGGCGGCACTGGCCCACTACTTCGACATCGCGCCCGGCGAAATCCTGGTCGTCCATGACGAGCTCGATCTGAAGGCTGGCGAGATCAAGATGAAATTCGGCGGCGGCCATGCCGGCCACAACGGCCTGCGCGACATCCAGGGGCAGCTCGCATCGCCCGATTTCTGGCGGCTGCGCATCGGGATCGGCCATCCGCGCGACTCGGAACTGTCGCGGCAGGAAGTCGTCGACTATGTGTTGAAGGTGCCCGGCGTCGACGATCGCAGCGGCATCGACGCTGCGTTGGCGCGGGCGCTGGACGCCTGGCCGGACATCGCGGCCGGCGACATGGAGCGCGCGATGATGGCGTTGCACACGCGCGCCGCGAAGTGACGACCATCCACCGCACCATTGCCTGATCGCACCAACTCGAAAGTCATGACATGAGTCTCAAATGCGGCATCGTCGGCTTGCCCAACGTCGGCAAGTCCACCCTCTTCAATGCGCTGACCAAGGCCGGCATCGCGGCGGAGAACTACCCGTTCTGCACGATCGAGCCCAATGTCGGGATCGTCGAAGTGCCCGATCCGCGCCTCGCGGCGCTGGCCGGCATCGCCAAGCCCGAGCGCGTGCTTCCCGCCGTGGTGGAGTTCGTCGACATCGCGGGGCTGGTGGCCGGCGCGTCGAAGGGCGAGGGCCTGGGCAACCAGTTTCTCGCCAACATCCGTGAAACCGACGCGATCGCGCACGTGGTGCGCTGTTTCGTGGACGACAACGTCATCCACGTGGCCGGCGGCGTCAATCCCGTGTCGGACATCGAGACCATCAACACCGAACTCGCGCTGGCCGACATGGCCGCGGTGGAAAAGCACATCTCGAAGTATTCGAAGGTTGCGCGCTCCGGTGGCGACAAGGAAGCGGCGCGCATCGTTGCGGCCCTGGAGAAACTGGTGCCGGTGCTGAATGAAGCGCGTCCGGCGCGCATGGCCGGGCTCGATGCGGAAGAGCAGGCGGTGGTGCGGCAGTTCTTCCTGCTGACGATGAAGCCGCTGATGTACGTTGCCAACGTGGCCGAGCATGGCTTCACCGACAACCCGCTGCTGGAGCAGGTCAAGGCCTATGCGGCGAAGGAAGGCGCGCCGGTCGTGGCCGTGTGCGCATCGATGGAATCGGAGATCGCCGGCCTGGATGGCGAGGACAAGCAGGTGTTCCTGGACGACATGGGCATGACGGAGCCGGGGCTCGACCGCGTGATCCATGCCGCGTATGCGCTGCTGGGATTGTCGACGTACTTCACCGTGGGTCCGAAGGAGGTTCGCGCGTGGACGATCCACGTGGGCGACACCGCGCCGCAGGCAGCCGGCGTGATCCACACCGACTTCGAGAAGGGCTTCATCCGCGCCGAGGTGACCGCGTACGCCGACTTCATCGCCTGCAAGGGCGAGCACGGCGCGAAGGAGGCGGGCAAGATGCGTCTGGAGGGCAAGGATTACATCGTGCGCGACGGGGATGTCATGCATTTCCGCTTCAACGTCTGACGTGGCCGCGCTGCGCACCGCGGTGGCGTGGTCCGCGCTGGCATTGGCGCTCGCGCTGGCGCTCGGCGCGTGCGCCACGATGCCGCGGCTCGAGGCGCCGAAGGTGGTCGCTGCCGAGCTGCGCATCGACCGGCTGACGGGGGTCGACGCGCAGTTCACCGTGACGCTGACGCTTGCCAATCCCAACGATCGCGATATCAACGTCAATGCGATCGATGCCGCGGTCCGCATCGAGGACGTGCCGGTGGGCATGGCGCAGCTCGCCGCCCCGGTGCGTCTCGCGGCGCGCGGCGAAGCGCCGGTGATGCTGACGGTGCGTGCAGGTTTGGCGGATGCGCTGCGCGCGGCGGCGGCCGTGGGCCGGCGTGCCGAAGCCGGCGGCCCATCCACCGCGCGCTATGCCGTGACCGGAACCGCCGTGCTGGATGGCGGCCTGTCGCTGCCGTTCACGCGCAGCGGCGAAATCGCGCTGCCCGCGCGCCTGCAGGCACCCCGATGAAGCTCAAGTTCACCAAAATGCACGGCCTCGGCAACGACTTCGTCGTGTTCGACGGCGTGCGCCAGCATGTCGACCTCTCGCCGGCGCAGATCCGCGCCCTGGCCGACCGCCATTTCGGCGTCGGCTGCGATCAGGTGCTGCTGGTCGAGCCCGCGCAAGGCGGCGCGGACTTCCGCTACCGGATCTTCAACGCTGACGGCGGCGAGGTCGAGCACTGCGGCAACGGTGCCCGCTGCTTCGTCGCGTTCGTCCGCGACCAGGGGCTGACGACCAAGCGCGAGATCCGCGTCGAGACGATGAACGGCGTCATCGTGCCGCGCCTCGAAGCCAACGGCGACGTGACGGTCGACATGGGCGTGCCGCGGCTGAAGCCGGACGAGGTTCCGTTCGTCGATGGCACCGGCGCGGCGGTGGAGCCGCTGGACGTCGACGGCCTGCGGGTCATGGTCACCGCCATCTCGATGGGCAATCCGCACGCGGTCCAGGTGGTGGACGATATCGAGCGCGCGCCGGTGGCCACGCAGGGACCTCGCATCGAGCATCACCCGCGCTTCCCGCAGCGCGTGAACGCGGGCTATGTACAGGTGATCGATCGCGCTACCATTGCGCTGCGGGTGTGGGAGCGGGGCGCGGGCGAGACGCTGTCGTGCGGCACGGGGGCCTGTGCCGCGGCGGTGGCGGTGATGCGCCGGGGGCTGGCCGATTCACCGCTGCGCGTGAAGACGCGGGGGGGCGATCTCGTGATCGCGTGGGAGGGCGAAGGCGCGCCGCTGTTCATGGCCGGGCCGGCTGCCAGCGTGTTCGAAGGCGAGTGGACGGCCTGACGGCGTTCCGCTCGATAACCACAAGCATCGGAAGAGGGCGCATGGACGGAGCAGCAGTCGCGGAATTCCTGAAAAACAATCCGCAGTTCTTCGAGGAGTATGCGGACGTGGTGGCCGAGATCTTCGTGCCGCACCCGCACGGCGGTCATGCGATTCCCATCGCGGAGCGGCAGATCCTCACGCTGCGCGAGAAGAACAACGAGCTCGAGGCGAAGTTCCGCGAGCTCGTGAGCTACGGCACGGAAAACGACCAGATCAGCGAGAAGGTGCATCGCTCCACGCTCGCGCTCTTCGCGGCGCAGGATCTGGAGACGACGCTCGCGGTGCTGTATCACAGCCTGAAGGAAGACTTCGGCGTGCCGCAGGTGGCGGCGCGGCTGTGGGGCAAGGTGCCCGAGCAGTCGTACCTGCCGGAACTGGCCGCCACATCGTCGGAGATCCGGCATTACGCCGACCAGCTGGGCCAGCCGTATTGCGGGCCGGTCGCAGCTTTCGAATCCCGCGAGTGGTTCGAGGATGGCGACGTCCTGCAATCCTTCGGCTTCCTGCCGCTGCGCACCGCGCAGACCTTCGGCGTGCTGGCCCTGGGCAGCTCCGACCCGCGGCGCTTCCATCCGGGCATGGGTACGCTCTACCAGACCCGCTTGGCCGAGCTGGCAAGCGTGGCCACGGCGCGATTCCTGCCGCCTACCTGACCGTTGTCCGAACCGCGTCCCGTCCGCATTCCAGCCACTGCCGCGCGCACCGGGGACGGCGGCACCAACGAGGCGCTGATCGACGCCTTTGCCACGTCGCTTGCCACGCGGCCGCGGCACACGCGCGACGCCTATGTGCGCGACGCCAAGCGGCTGGTGGCGCTGGCCGGCACCGAGCCGATCACCTCGCTGCGTCGTGCCCAGCTTGCACGCGGTCTTGCCACGCTGCATGGCCGCGGCCTGTCCGGGCGCAGCCTCGCCCGCATGCTCTCCGCGTGGCGCGCGTTCTACCGGTTCCTGCTGGAGCGCGGCGTCCTCACCGACGACCCCAGCGCGGGCCTGAAGGCGCCCAAGGCCACTAGGCGCCTGCCCTCGGCGCTGACGCCCGACGAGGCGGTGCAGCTGGTGTCGATGCCGGGCAAGGAACCGGCGAGCATGTGCGATCGCGCGCTGTTCGAGCTTGCCTATTCATCCGGGCTGCGCCTGTCCGAACTTGCGGCGGTCGACATCGACCGCATCGATCTGGTCGGCGGCGAGGTGCGGGTGTGGGGCAAGGGGGCGAAGGAACGCGTGGTGCCCGTCGGTGCGTCCGCGCGCGAGGCCATCATGGCGTGGCTGCCTCAACGCGCGGCGCTGCCGAACGTGGATGCCAAGGCGCTGTTCGTGGGTCCCGCCGGGCGGCGGCTGTCGTCGCGCACGATCGAGCGGCGGCTGGCCGCGGTGGCGCTGCGGCAGGGCCTCAATCGGCACGTCCATCCGCACATGCTGCGGCATTCGTTCGCGTCGCACGTGCTGCAATCGTCCGGCGACCTGCGCGCCGTGCAGGAGATGCTGGGGCACGCGTCGATTGCCAGCACGCAGGTCTACACCCATCTCGATTTCCAGGCTCTGGCCAAGGTGTACGACGCCGCGCATCCGCGGGCGAAGCGCAAGAAGTAACACGCCCCGAGCGATGTCGCTCCTGTAGGCGAGGCTTCAGCCTCGCAGGGTCGATGCCACGCGAAAATGGGGTCAGGGTCAATCCGGTTTCGCGCTGGCCAAGTGGCTGGCGAATCAAATTCGAAAATCAGGGACAGACCACCATTTACCGCAAGGGACGACGCGGTAAATGGTGGTCTGTCCCTGATTTACTCCTGATCCACCATCCTGACCACGCCGGGCAGATACGGCAGGTCGGTGAAGCCCGGATCGCGGCCTGCCTGCTTCAGCAGCGTGGTCACCTGCCCGCGATGATGCGTGGCATGGTTGAAGAGGTGCGTCGCGGCGATCCATGCGGGCAGCTGCCGCAACTTGCCGTCGGACGCGGCGCGGTATTCCAGCGTGGAGGCGAGCCATTCAGGAGCGAGGGCGCCCGTCCAGTCGAGGATCGCCGTGTCGGTGACTTCGCGTTCCCGCGACAGCTCTGCGAAGTCGGTGAACATGTCGGCGCCGAACGCCGGCGAGGCGAAACCATGGCCGGTGAAGCGGCCCAGCCAGATCCGGTCGCCCCAGAGGATGTGATTCAACGTGCGCTCGATGGACCCGAAGAACGCGCCCCGGTCGCGGGTGCGCTCGGCCGCGTCGAGCTCACCGGCGGCGGCGTACAGCCGCTCGTTCATCCAGCGGTTGTAGCGCGCCAGCAGCTGGCAGTATTCGACCGAGATCACGCCGTGACGGGTTCGGTGACGGCCACGGTTTCGAGTTCCTCGATCTCGATCGAGGCCGCCAGCTGGGCCAGCCGTGCAACCACGCCGTACGCATAGAAGCGATTGGGCGCGCAGTCGGCCGGCGCGTTGAGATCGGGGATACACGGCGACTCGAACGCGAGCGGCACGAACTGCGCGCCGGGCGCGTTGAGATTCTCGTCCTTGCCGCGACTGGTGTGCACGCGATAGAAACCGCCGACGACGAAGCGGTCGATCATGTAGACCACCGGCTCGGCGATCGCCTCGTTGATCGACTCGAATGTGGGCACGCCTTCCTGGATCAGCACGGAGCTGACTTCGAGGCCTTCCTTCACGACCGCCATCTTGTTGCGCTGCTTGCGGTTGAGGCCCACGACGTCGTCGGCGGTGCGTACCGTCATGATGCCCATGCCATAGGTGCCGGCGTCGGCCTTGACGATGACGAAGGGCTTCTCGGTGATGCCGTATTCCCTGTACTTGGCGGCCATGCGCGCAAGGACGTTGTCGACATTGCTGCGCAGGCATTCCTCGCCGGAGCGTTCCTGGAAATCGATCTTGCCGCAGGCGGCGAAGTACGGGTCGATCAGCCACGGATCGATGCCGATCAGCGCTGCAAATTGCTCGGCCACGCCGGAGTAGACACCGAAGTGATGCGACTTCTTCCGGTTGAACCAGCCGGAGGACAGCGGCGGCACCACCGGCTGGTCGATGCGCTCGAGAATGGCCGGGGACCCCGCCGACAGGTCGTTGTTGAGCAGCACCATGCACGGATCGAAGTCGTAGAGGCCCACGCGCCGGCCGTTGCGCACCACCGGCTCGAGCGTCAGCGTATTGCCGTCGCCAATGTCGATCTTCGTCAACGTCGTGATTTCGGGATTGAGCGAGCCGATGCGCACCCGCATGCCGGCCTGGCGCAGGATGCGCTCCAGCGTGGCCACGTTGCGCAGGTAGAACATGTTGCGCGTGTGGTTCTCGGGAATCAGCAGCACGCCGCGCGCGTCGGGACAAATGCGCTCGACCGCCGTCTGCACCGCCTGCACGCACAGCGGCAGGAACGACGGATTGAGATTGTTGAAGCCGCCGGGAAAGAGATTGGTGTCGACAGGCGCCAGCTTGAAGCCGGCGTTGCGCAGGTCCACCGAGGTGTAGAACGGCACCGCGTGTTCCTGCCACTGCGTACGAAGCCACCGCTCGATCTCCGGCATGTGCGCGAGGATGCGCCGCTCGAGGTCCTGCAGCGGACCGGCCAGTGCCGTGGTGAGGTGGGGAACCATGCGGACGCCTTGCGATTCAGAGCGGGAATTGTACCCGCCCCCCCGTGCCCCAAAAAAAACGGGGCGCGTGAAACGCGCCCCGAATAGCCACTGAGGAGATGACAATTGCCCGAAAAACCTGTGCTGCCTGCTTGCCCGCGGGCGGGGGATAGAGCCCGCCCGCGTCTTGCTTGTTGCCGCTGTTGCGTGGTTCAGCTACGGTAGGCCGATTCGCCGTGGGAGGAGACGTCGAGTCCTTCGCGTTCCTGTTCCTCGGTGACACGAAGGCCGACGGTCATGTCGACGATCTTGTAGCAGATGTACGCCACGACCGCGGACCAGATCACCGTCAGCCCGACCGCCTTGGCCTGGATGAACAGCTGCTCGCCGTAGCTCGTGTAGCCCGTCTTGCCCGTGACCCAGTCGGTGACGAAGCCGGGGCCGCCCAGGTCCGGCGACACAAAGATGCCGGTGAGGAGTGCGCCCAGGATGCCGCCGACCGCGTGCACGCCGAACACGTCGAGGGTGTCGTCCACCTTCAGCATGTGCTTCAGGCCGTTGACGCCCCAGAGGCAGACGATTCCGGCCAGAGTGCCGATGACGAATGCGCCGAGGATGCCGACGTTGCCCGCTGCCGGCGTGATCGCGACCAGACCCGCGACTGCACCGGAAGCTGCACCGAGCATCGACGGCTTGCCCTTGAACGCCCATTCGCCGAGCGTCCACGCTACGGTGGCGCACGCGGTGGCAAGGAACGTGTTGATGAAGGCGAGTACCGCGGCGTTGTTCGCTTCAAGTGCCGATCCGGCGTTGAAGCCGAACCAGCCGAACCACAGCAGCGAGGCGCCCATCATCGTCATCGGCAGGCTGTGCGGCGCCATCGATTCCTTGCCGTAGCCGATCCGCTTGCCCACGACGTACGCACCCACCAGGCCCGCGATACCGGCGTTGATGTGCACGACCGTGCCGCCTGCGAAGTCCAGCGCGCCCCACTGCCAGATCAAACCGGCCTTGGCGTTCTGCGCATCCACGACATTGGCCGCTGTGTACGCATCGGGGCCGGGCCAGAACCAGACCATGTGCGCGATCGGCAGGTAGGAAAACGTGAACCAGAGCACGGAGAACAGCAGGACCGCCGAGAACTTCACGCGCTCGGCAAACGCGCCGAGGATGAGGCAGACGGTGATGGCCGCGAAGGTGGCCTGGAAGGCAACGAAGAGCAGTTCCGGGATCGGCGTGTTCTTGGAGAACGTGGCCGCCATCGCGAATTCGCCCTTGGCCGCATCGAAGGTGCCCGACAGGAACAGTCGATCGAGCCCGCCGATGTAGGCGTTGCCCTCCGTGAACGCGAGGCTGTAGCCGTAGACGCACCACAGGACCGTGATCAGCGAGAACACGACGAACACCTGCATCAGCACCGACAGCACGTTCTTCGAGCGCACCATGCCGCCGTAGAACAGGGCCAGCGCCGGTGCGCTCATCAGGAGGACCAGCGCCGTGCAGACGAGCATCCACGCGACGTCGCCCTTGTTGGGCGTGGGTGCGGGTGTTGCGGTGGCCGCAGGGGCGGCGTCCGCGGGTGCGGCGGCCGCTGCTGCGGCAGGTGCTGCCGCGGCCGGGGACGCAGCGGTGGGGGCTGCCTTGTCCTGCGCCAGCACCGGCGTCGCCAGAGCGAACGCGCCGAGCAGGGCAAGTAGTGCCACTAGCTTTTTCATCGAAGGGCTCCCTTACAGCGCATCCGCGCCGGTTTCACCGGTGCGGATACGGACGACCTGCAGCAGGTCGAACACGAAGATCTTGCCGTCACCGATCTTGCCGGTGTTGGCGGCTTTTTCGACCGCTTCGATTACGCGCTCGAGCATGTCGTCCTTCACTGCCGCTTCGATCTTGACCTTGGGCAGGAAGTCGACGACGTATTCGGCACCGCGGTAAAGCTCGGTGTGCCCCTTTTGTCGACCGAACCCCTTCACCTCGGTCACGGTGATCCCCTGCACGCCGATGGCCGAGAGGGCCTCGCGGACCTCGTCGAGCTTGAACGGCTTGATGATGGCGGTAACGAGTTTCATGATTTCCCCGCAATTGCGCGGCAGCAGGCGTCGCCGCCGCGCGAATGAAATGTCAGAACGTCTTCTGGATGAAGCCCACGAACTGGTTGGCGGATATGTTCTTGCCGTAACGATTCGTGTAGAACGCGCTCTCGGCGTCGGTGCCGGTGCCGAAGATGCCGAGCGTGACGCCCCACACCTCGGTCGACACGCCGACCTTCCAGTCGGTGTACGTGTAGTCGCCCCAGTTCTTGAACGACTGGTGGCCGACGTGGCCGATCAGCGTGACCTTGCCGATGGTGTCGTTGACCTTGTCGATGACATCCCAGTTGAGATTGCCCTCGATGTAGTAGGAGCCATTCGAATTGGGGAAACCGAAGGTGTCGCTCACGCTCTGGCTGTACTTGGCCTGGAGCATCTTCCAGTTGATCGCGGCGTAGAGTTCGGTGGTGTTGGGCTTCGTGAAGCCGGAGGGGTAGGAGCCCGGATACCAGTAGTAGAGAACGCCGAGATCGAGCACGAAGTCGGCCGGCAGCGCCCACTTGTAGCCGCCATAGAGATCGACTTCCAGGCTGGCGGATACGTCGGGACTGCTGTCGGAAAGCCAACTGATGTTCGATCCCCAGAGGCCGGCATAGAAGCCGCTCTTGTGGCCGAGATCCATGCCGCCCTGCAGCGCCGGCTTCTCGTTGGTCTGCGAGATCCCGCGGAAGACGTATTGGCTGAAGAGCCCCACGTTGCCGGTGAACGTCCAGTCAGGTTCAGGCGCAGCGGCGGGCGCAGGTGCGGCAGCGGGCGCCGGGGTCGTCTGGGCGTGCGCGGTGCCGGCCAGCAGCGTGGCAAGCATGGCGGCCGCAGCGCAAGCGCGAAGGCGGTGCTTCTGGTTCATGTTGGATTCCCTTGCAAAGGTGGTTGACGAAATCGGTGACGCTTCCGGGGATTAGTCAGCATTTCGTGTGCCACTGCACAAAAATCATAATAATCAACTGATTAGCGAGGAAATGGTCGACGTGAGCCAGGGTTGCACCGGAATCGCGCACCAAAGCGGTGCCGAGCGCCGAGCGGTCGCACTACGCTGGGGCGCTCCTCCCGGAGTCGGCCGCGGGGCTGCGCGCCGTTCATCCAAATGGTCGAGCGAGGTGCGCTTGTCGCTTTGCTAGACTTGGCCCGACGTTGTCCAATGGCATCGCGCCACGCGCCATCGAATCTTCACCATTGCCGGAGACACACCATGTTGAGTTTCAACAGCAAGACCCTCGACGAACTGGCCGCCAAGATCGGCCGCGCAGTCGAGTCCAGCCCCGCCAAGGACATCGAAAAGAACGTGAAGGCGATGCTGCAGGGCGGCCTGTCGCGGCTCGATCTCGTGCCGCGCACTGAGTTCGACACGCAGGCGCAGGTGCTGCTCAAGACGCGCGAAAAGCTGGAACGCCTCGAGGCGCGGGTGGCCGAGCTGGAGGCGCGATTTCCTGCGCCCGCAGAGGCACCTCCTTCGGCGCATTAGCAAGCGCTCACACTGACACGACACCAGGCTGGCCGGTATTCGGGATGGCCGTCGTCGTCGTCAACAGCCGCGCGTTGGCGGGCGTGGCCGCGCCTGCGGTCGCCGTCGAGGTGCACGTCACCGGCGGTTTGCCTGGCATCCATATCGTCGGCCTCCCGGATGCCGAAGTGCGCGAGGCGCGCGATCGCGTGCGCTCGGCCATTCAAAACGCGCAGTTCGATTTCCCTGCCCGCAAGGTCATCGTCAACCTCGCTCCCGCCGACCTGCCCAAGGAGTCCGGGCGCTACGACCTGCCGATGGCGCTGGGCATCCTCGCGGCAACGGGCCAGGTCCCGGCCCAGGCGCTTGCGCAATACGAGTTTGCCGGCGAGCTGGCGTTGTCCGGCGAGTTGCGATCCGTGCGCGGCGCGCTGGCCATGGCGCTGGCGGCAAGCCGAGCGGGTCGCGCCTTTGTGCTGCCCACCGTGTCCGCGGCGGAGGCGTCGCTGGTGCATGCGGCGCAGGTCTTCGGCGCCACGTCGCTGCTGGCGGTCTGCGAACATCTGGCGGGTCGAAACGTGCTGTCGCCTACGCCGGCCACGATGGCGGCCACGCGTGACGATGTGCTCGACCTCGCCGATGTGCGCGGACAAGGTCACGCCAAGCGCGTGCTCGAAATCGCCGCCGCCGGTGGTCATTCATTGTTGTTCACCGGTCCTCCGGGCACGGGCAAGTCCATGCTCGCGCAACGCCTGCCCGGGCTCCTGCCGCCGCTGGACGACGACGAGGCGCTCGAAGTGGCGGCAGTAGCTTCGATCGCCGGCCGCTTCCAGCCGGAAACGCTTGGGCAACGGCCCTACAGGGCGCCGCATCACACGGCAAGCGCGGTGGCGCTGGTGGGCGGCGGCAGCGATCCGCGACCAGGGGAGATTTCGCTGGCGCATCACGGCGTGCTGTTTCTCGACGAACTTCCGGAGTGGGATCGGCGAGTTCTGGAAGTGCTGCGCGAGCCGCTCGAGTCCGGAGTCATCCACATTTCGCGTGCGGCGCGGCAATGCATGTTTCCGGCGCAGTTTCAGCTGATCGCGGCGATGAATCCGTGCCCGTGCGGCTGGCTGGGCGATCCGCGCGGACGCTGTCATTGCACCCCCGACCGCATCAGCCGCTATCGCGGACGCATTTCCGGTCCGCTACTCGACCGCATCGACCTGGCGCTCGAAGTGCTTGCGGTGCCGGCCGAGCAGCTGGCGGCGCCGGCCTCTACGTCAATGGCGGTGGGGACAAGCGAACCTGCGTCGGCGGACGGGGCTTCCACCCCCGCGGGCGAAACCACGGCCTGCGTGCGCCAGCGCGTCGTCGCGGCGCGCGACCGGCAATTGCAGCGGCAAGGCAAACCCAACGCGCGGCTTGCGCCGAAAGAGGTGGCGATCCATTGCGCCACCGACGGCGCGGGCAGCGCCTTGCTCGCACAGGCCGCCACCCGGATGGCGCTTTCGGCGCGCGCCTACCATCGAGTGCTCAAGGTGGCGCGAACCATCGCGGATCTTGCCTGCGCACCGCGCATCGAGTCGCGGCATGTCGCGGAGGCCGTGGGCTATCGCGGCGCGGCGGGGCGTTGAACCGGCGGGAAAAAAGGGGTCAGGGTCAATCTGGTTACGCGCTGACAAAGTAGTGGGCGAACCCAATTGACCCTGACCCCTTTTTCAGGAATTGCGACCGGCGTAGCGCTCGCCTTCAGCGCGGCAGATTGATGTTGGCCAGCGCGTCGCAGCGGCCGGGCGACGCGCAGGTGATGGCATTGGATCCGGCCAGGTAGTTGCGCACATTGAGGTAATACGCGCCGCCGGGGGCCAACCCCGGATAGCCCGGCAGCGATGCGCCGGCCACGAACGTGAGCGACGCGGTGTTGCCGGTGGCAACCGCCACGGGACCATTGTTGCCCGTTGCATCGATCGGGCGAAAATCGCATGCGGTGCGCGACAGCGTCGCCTCGCGGTAGGTCGGCGGGCCGTTGAACTCGGCCACCTGCACTGATCCGAACGATGCGTCCTGCGCCGTGCCGGGAACCGTGAAGCGAACCGCCCACGCGCCGTTCCAGCGGAAGCCCGTTTCGGAGTACGTCGAATAGGCGATGCCGCCCGAGTTTCCGAAATCGGTGTGGAGCGACTCTGGAAACTGCGCGCAAAGGCCGGGTGGCGTCGGCGGACTGCCGACCCAGTTGACGTTGGCGCTCGCGGCATTGCCGGTGCCGCCTGAATTGGTGGCCCGTACCGCGTAAGTCTGCACGCCGGGAACGCTCACGCGTTGTTTGCATACGCTGGTCGGGCTGCTGCAGTTGGTCCACTCATAC